>JAEUKU010000385.1 GCA_016794075.1 Rhodospirillaceae bacterium | reverse complement strand
GCGCTCGAACAGGCCCTCGCGCTCATAGATGTCGAGCGCGGCGATGCCGGCGGCGCAGGCCGCCGGGTGGGCGGAATAGGTGTAGCCGTGGAAGAATTCCACAGCGCCGTCGAGCGCCGCGCTGGTGATGGTGTGATAGATTTTCTCGCTGACCGCCACCGCGCCCATCGGCAAGGCGCCGTTGGTCAGCGCCTTGGCCATGGTGATCATGTCCGGCTGCACGCCGAAGCTCTGCGCCGCGAAGGCCTTGCCGGTGCGCCCGAACCCGCAGATGACCTCATCGAACACCAGCAGGATGCCGTGGCGGTCGCAGATCGCCCGCAGGCGCTCCAGATAGCCCTTGGGCGGCACCAGCACGCCGGTCGACCCGGCGATCGGCTCGACGAAGCAGGCGGCGATGGATTTCGGGCCATAGAGGTCGACGAAGCGCTGCAGATCGTCGGCGAGCTCGGCGCCCTTCTCCGGCTGCCCGCGGGTGAAGCGCGCCTCCGGCGACCAGGTGTGGCGCAAATGGGCGACGCCCGGCATCACCGCGCCGAAGGCCTCGCGGTTGCGGATCATGCCGCTCAAGGAGACGCCGCCGATATTGACGCCGTGATAGGCCCGCTCGCGGCTGACGAATCGGGTGCGCTGACCCTCGCCCTTGGCCACGTGATAGGCGAGCGCGATCTTCAGCGCGGTGTCGACCGATTCGGAGCCGGAATTGCAGAAGAACACGTAGTCGAGGTCGCCCGGCGTGATCTTCGCCACCTTGCGCGCCAGCTCGAAGCTGGCCGGATGGCCAAGCTGGAAATGCGGCGTGTAGTCGATCTCCTGCATCGAGGCGTGCACCGCCGCGGTGATCTCGGCGCGGCCATGGCCGGCGGCGCAGCAGAACAAGCCCGACGAGGCGTCGATCAGCTTGTCGCCCTGGTGGTTCCAGTAGTGCATGCCCTTGGCCTTGACCATCAGGCGGGGGGCCGCCTTGAAGTCGCGGTTGGCGGTGAAGGGCATCCAGTGGTTTTCGAGCGAATTCGCGGTGTATTGCATGGCTGCGTTTTCCTTGGCCGGCGAGGAGCGCCGTCTGGCCCCATCCTAGGGGGCCAGGGACGGGCCTAATAGGGACAGATTGGCCGAATCGAGCGGGTCAGAGCGCCGGCCGGCCGGTCATGCGGCCGCCTCTGCCTCCACCCGCTCGGCCAGGATGGCCGCGCGCTGGGCCCGGACGGTGCGCGCCTGTTCGCGGCGCTTCAACACCTCGTAGACCAGAGCGCCGACCAGCGAGATGCCGATGATGATGACCGCCAGTGCCGAAAGCGCCGGCGTGGTGCCCTGGCGCACCTCGCCCGCGAGCACGGTTACCAGGGTCTTGTCGGCGAGGATGGCGAAAGTGGTGGTGTTGTAGTTTTCGAAGGAGGAGAGGAAGGCGATGACCACCGCCGAGACGATGGCGGGCTTCAGGAACGGCAAGAGGATGTGCCAGAAGACCTGCGGATAGGAGGCGCCGAGATCGAGCGCCGCCTCTTCCTGCGCGCGGTCGAAGCGGGTCAGACGCGCCATGAAGATCAGCAGGCAATAGGCCGAGATGAAGCTGGATTGGCCGAAGACGGCGAGAATCATGCCGTCATAGAAGGTCGCCTTGGTGAACTCGGTGACGCTCAGCACGTCCTTCCAGAAGATCACCGTCGAGATGCCGATGATGACGCCGGGGGTCAGCAGCGGCGAGATGGTGACGAGGTAGTACAGGCTGCGCGCGCGGTGGTAAATCTGGCTCATGATGATCGAGGCGGCGAGGCCCGCCGGCACCGACAGCGCCACCACGCCGAGCCCGATGATGATGGAGTTCTGCAGGCCCTCCATCATCGCCCGGTGGTTCCACAGCTTGACGAACCAGTCGAGGGTGAATTCCTCGAACGGCCAGGCCTGCGGATAGGCGGGCGTGTTGAAGGCGGTGATGCCCATCACCATTAGCGGCCCGAACAGATAGAGGAAGAAGAGGAAGATGTAGAACCCGATCATCCCCCGCAGGACCCAGGCCGACTTCATTTGATCGTTTCCCCGAGCGAGACCTTGAACAATCGCAGCATCAGCATCACCAGCGCGATGCACGCGATCAGCAGGATGAACGAATAGGCAGCGCCCCGCGGCCAGTTGAAGGCCTGGAAGAAGAAGTTGTAGATGACCGAGGTGAACCACAGGGTCCGCGGACCGCCGAGGAACAATGGCGCCGCCAGCGACCCGGCGCAGAGCATGAACACCATGGTGCAGCCGGAGGCGATGCCCGGCTTGGCATAGGGAATGACCACGTCCCAGTGGATGCGCCACCAGGGCGCGCCGAGGTCGCGCGCCGCTTCGATCTGGTTCTTGTCCAGGCTCTCGATCGCGTTGTAGAGCGGAAAGATCATGATCAGCAGGTAGGCGTAGGACAAGCCGACATAGAGGCCCACGTTGTTGCCCAGGAAGTCGATCGGCGCGTCGGTCAGCCCGATTGCCATCAGCGCCTGATTGATCAGCCCTTTTGAGGCGAGCAGCAGGCGCAGCGAAAAGGCGCGCAGGATCTCGTTCACCCAATAGGGCACGATCAGCCCCAGCATCACCAGGCGAACCTTCTGCGCCGAACCCGCCTGCGCCATGTAATAGGCCAGCGGATAGCAGATGGCGAAGTTGAGCGCGGTGACCGCGATCGAGGCGACGATCGAAAAGACGAAGGCGCCCATATGGGTCACGTTCGTGCCGCCGGTCGGCAGGACGACGAGCGATTTGTACTGCGCCAGCGTCAGCACGTCCTCCGGCCCGCCGCGCTTCGGCGGCGGCAGGGTCGGGTGGAAGCTCTCGACCACCATGTAGAGATAGGGCAGTACCACCAGGAACAGGGTCCAGAACGCGACCAGCAGGATGAAGACGATGCCGAGCGTCGTGCCGTTGCGCTCGAAATAGCTCTTCCGCGTTGGATCTTGGGAACGCTGCGCCTCCCGCCGCGCCATCAGCCAGAAGATGGCGATGACGACGAACGGGACGATGAGGGCGACGAGGCGGCTACTCACGGGCAAGCTTCCCCTCGGGCAGCGCCAGGCCTAGCGCGGGGTCGTAGGAGATCGCCGCCGTCTCGCCCTGCTCCGGGATGCGGGTGGCGGCGTGGCGGCCCACGGTCACGGTGATGTCCTTCTTGCCTGCGCCTTCGAGGAAGACGTGTGTCATATTGCCTTCGAAGGCGACGCTCTTGACGGTGGAGGACAGCGTCGTTTCCGCGGCACCGGCGGCGAGCTGGAAGGATTCGGGGCGCACGAACAGGATCGCCCTGGCGCCCTGTTCCAAGCCGTGCGGGTTGCGGCCGAGCAGGCGTCCAAACTGCGTCTCGACCAGGGCGAAGGAGGGATCGGCCTGCACGACGGTTCCGGCAAAGGGATTGTTCTCGCCCACGAAGGAAGCGACGAAGGCGGTCGCCGGCTCGTCATAGACGGCCTTGCCGTCGCCGACCTGCTGGATCACGCCGTCGCTCATCACCGCGATGCGATCCGACATGGTCAGGGCCTCGCCCTGGTCGTGGGTGATGTAGATGAAGGTGATGCCGACCATGCGCTGGATCGTGCGCAGCTCGTTGCGCATGTGCTGGCGCAGCTTGAGATCGAGCGCCGAGAGCGGCTCGTCCAGCAGTAGCACCTTGGGCTGGACGCAGAGTGCGCGCGCGATGGCCACACGCTGCTTCTGGCCGCCGGACAATTCGCTCACCAGCTTGTTGCCCTGGCCTTTCAGCGCGATGAGTGCCAGCAGTTCGTCCGCCTTCTTCTGGCGGGTCGCCTTGTCGATGCCCTGGACGCGCAGGCCGTAGGTGATGTTCTCGGCCACGCTCATCAGCGGAAACAGCGCCAGGTTCTGGAAGATGAGCGCGGTCGGCCGCTTGTTCGGACCGATCCCGGCCATGTCCTTGCCGCCGATCCTGACCGCCCCCTCCGACGGGTTGAGGAAGCCGGAGACGGTGCGCAGGATCGTGGTCTTGCCGCAGCCCGAGGGACCGAGGAACGAAAAGAACTCGCCGCCCCGAATATCCAGGGTTGCGCTGTCGACAGCCGTGAAATCCCCGAAGCGGACCGTGACGTGGTCGAGTTCGACGCCCGCGCTCATTTGCCTAGCCCTGTCTGAACTTTTTGTAACGTTTTGTGGCGGTCAAGTTTCCATGCAAGACCCGGCAAGATCAAGCGGGATCAACCCTGTCGCCGGCTTGGCCCAGTTGGTTTCGCCCCGCTGGTTCGCCCTGATATGCCCCAGAAACACGTCAGCCCCGGCGAACCGGGGCTGACGGCATTTCCTGACCGGTTTTCGCCTAGGCGGCGGTGAACTGGTCGACGTATTGGCTGCGGATTTCCGCGTACCAGGCCGGCTCGGCCGGCCACGGCCAGACGTGATCGAGCGCATCGCCCGGGAAGGCCTCCTGGAAGTTCTTCTTGAAGGCTTCCGAGGTCAGCGCGTCGGCGCCAGTCACCACCGGGTTGTAGTTCGACCCGTCGGAGACCTGGGCCGAGACTTCCGGCGTGTGCAGGTAATTGATGAACTCGTAGACCTGGTCGAGGTTCTTCGCCGACTTCAGCAGCGACAACCCGTCGAGCCACACGATGGCGCCTTCCTTCGGCGCGGTGTAGTTGACCGGCTTGCCTTCCTTCTTCAGCGTGAGCGGCGGGCCGTCCCAGGTCTGGCCGATCCACACGTCGTTCTCCATCAGGCCCGACTTGGTGTTGTCGGCGGAGTCCCAGAACTGCTTCACCCAGGACTTGTGCTCGATGGCGAATTTCAGGATCGGATCCCACGCCTTCTTGAACGCGTCCACATCCTTGTAGCCGTCCTGCATGCGGTTGGACGGCCACTCGCCGGTGTAGTCCTTCCACAGGCCGATGCCGAGCAGGAAGGAATGGCCGCGGCCCTGCGTATGACCCTTCACGTCGTCCTGCCACAGCGAGCCGAAGCTGAGGTTGTTCACATCTCCCGGATAGAGGTCGGTGCGATACGAAAGCGCTTCCGAGCCCCAGCAATGCGGCAGGTGATAGAGGCCGTCTTCCCAGGTCCACAGGCTCTTCGAGTTGCCGATCATCGAGGGGACCAGCGCCGACATGTTCTTGAGCTTGTTGGTGTCGAACGGCGCGAGGACCTGGAGGTCCTTGTATTGCGGCGCGCGGTTGGCGGTCGGCTGGCAGAGATCGAAACCCTCACCGCCGGTCGCCTGCAGCTTGTTCAACTGCTCCTCGTTCTGCGAAAACGGAGTCTGGTTGACCTTGATGCCGGTCGCCTTCTCGAAATTCGGGATCACCGGATCCGGGAATTCATCCGACCACATCAGCAGGCTGAGCTCGCCCGAGGACGAGAAGGCGTCCTTCACGATCATCGGGCTCGACACGGCAACCGCACCTGCGGCCGCAGCACCCTTCAGCATGGTGCGGCGGTTGAAGCTACGCGCGGAGAGCAGCAATTGCCGCGTGCGCGCCTGGTCCTTCGTCAGTTTCGTCATGGTACCTCCCTCGACGTGTTGGCCCGGCGGCCGATGGGCCGGCCGGCGTTTCGGGAGTAGGCGCTGAGACACCAGGCAGAGACGAGTTTCGGTCCGCTCCCCGGCCTGATCTGCAACGCTCCGCCGCCTCTCCCCGAACCTTCATGCCACGGCCGAGCGTAATTGAAGTGCCGGAGACCGGCAACTTAGTTCACCAATGTTTCACACGAGTGTTATAGTGAGTTTTTCTTGTGGCATGGGCCTTCGCGCCACGCCGGAACGTCGCCGGCAGCGGGCAAAATAGGGCCAGAGCGGGAGAAACTCTTGGGCCACCCGTCGCGCACCTTTCTGTTCCATCTGGAGCCGGACAAGACCACCACGCTGCAGGCGCAGCTGCGCCGGATGCTGGTCTCGGCGATCCTGGACGGGCAGATTCCGCCCGGGAGCCCGCTGCCCTCGTGCCGCGCGCTGGCGCAATCGCTGAAAATCGCCAGGAATACGGTCGTTCTCGCCTACCAGGACCTAGTCGAGGAGGGCTTCCTCATCTCACGCCAGCGCAGCGGTTTCTTCGCCAATCCCGAGATCCTGACCGGGCGAGTGCGCGGACAGGATGGCGCCCCCGCCGTGGCGCTTTCGGGCGCGGCCGGGCGTGCAACCAAGGCGCCGGATTGGTCGCGGCGGTTCCGCCTGCACCCGAGCGCGCAAAGGAATATTGTCAAGCCCGCCAACTGGCAGGACTACCCCTACCCCTTCATCTACGGCCAGGTCGACCAGGGCCTGTTCCCCCTCGCCGCCTGGCGGGAATGCTCGCGCCAGGCGCTGAGCGTGACCGCGGTGCGCGACTGGTCCAAGGACCGCTTCGCCGAGGACGACCCGGCGCTGATCGAGCAGCTGCGCACGCGGGTGCTGCCGCGGCGGGGCATCCGGGTCGGCGCGGACGAGATCCTGGTCACGGTCGGCGCGCAGAACGCGCTCTATCTGCTGGCGAGCCTGCTGTTCGATCGCGAGACCACCTTCGGCATCGAGAATCCCGGTTATACCGACGCGCGCAACATCGCCAGCCTCCATGCCGGCAAGGTGCTCGGCATCGGCGTCGACGACCAGGGCATGGTGCTCTCGTCCGAGCTCGATTCCTGCGACTACGTCTATGTGACGCCGAGCCACCAATTCCCGACCACCGTGACGATGTCACTGGAGCGCCGGCAGGCGCTGCTGGAGCGCGCCGCTGCCTCCGATTTCGTGGTCATCGAGGACGATTACGAAAGTGAGCTGGCGCATCAGGGTTCGCCGCAGCCGGCGCTGAAATCGCTCGACCGCGGCGACCGGGTGATCTTCATCTCCTCGCTGTCGAAGACCCTGGCGCCGGGTCTGCGCATGGGCTTCATGGTGGGGCCGGCGGCGCTGATCAAGGAGGCGCGCGCCTTGCGCCGGCTGA
This sequence comes from Rhodospirillaceae bacterium, assembly GCA_016794075.1. Lineage (GTDB taxonomy): Bacteria > Pseudomonadota > Alphaproteobacteria > Dongiales > Dongiaceae > Dongia_A. Next base: position 2,251 of record JAEUKU010000385.1, on the reverse strand, counting down.
TGATCCGCCACCCGGCCGCCAACAACCAGCGCACCATCGCCATGTTCCTGGCCGACGGCCACCACGACGCGCTGCTGCGCCGGCTGTGCAACGTCTATCGCGAGCGGCTGGCGGCGGCGGTGACCGCGATGGTCAAACATTTGCCGGAATTCAGCGTCAACCTCACGGCCGGCGGCACGGCCCTCTGGGTGCGCGGGCCGAAGCAGATCGACATGGCGGCCGTCGGTGCCGCGGCGATGAAGCGGGGGGTGGTCATTGAGCCTGGCGCCGTGCATTTCATGGACCAGCCGGGGCCGGCGAACTTCTTCCGCCTCGGCGTCTCCTCCATTCCCACCGAGAAGATCGAGCCCGGCATCAAGCTGCTGGCCGAGACGGTGCGCGAGCAGATGAAGCGCGGTTAGAACGCGCACAAACTTCGCCGCCTCTCATTCGTCACCCCGGCCACCGCGCCGGGGTCCATGTCAACATCGCGCCAAGCCCGACCATGGACCCCGGATCAAGTCCGGGGTGACGGTCTGTGTTACGGCCGAAGACGCGACAGTCTGGCCCAACCGGGCATCAGGGGTTGGGTCTGTAAAGGATCGCGGGAAACGAGGATATTCGGCATGATCTGAGCATCGATTCGCAGGTGTTTGGACCGGCCGTTCTTTTGTCGGCAGGTTGTGGGGGAAAGGCCATGGATCGCGAGACGGGCGAACGGATCATCAAGACGCTCCAGGCGATGACACCGGCCATCGACGAGCTCGACACGCTCAGCCACCGAATCATGGACCAGGAAGAAAGACGTGCGTATCGTCGCAAGCTCGCGGAGCTCCTGTCGCTGGTGGGTTACGACCTGCTGATGCCGGTGGTGAAGCAGTTTCCTGATTTGGACCCCGACCGCCCCGCCCGCTTGCGGGATGGGGCCTGAGCCCAATCCACCAATGACCCAGCGCATCCTCGTCCTCAATGCCGGATCCTCCAGCGTCAAGTTCGCGACCTTCGCATTGCGCGGGGACGCCGACCCGGCGCTGGAATTGAAAGGCCAGGTCTCCGGCATCGGCCAGGGCACCACCAAGCTCAGCGCCGCGGATGCGGCGGGCAGGAAGCTCGACTGGGGCAGCGCCGCCGCGCTCGCCACCCATGACGACGCGCTCGGCCTGCTGATCGACCGGCTGGAGATCGCAGCGCGGCGGCAGGACTGGATCGGCGCCGGGCATCGCGTGGTGCATGGCGGCACCGCATTCTCCGCGCCACTGCGCATCGACGCGGCGGCGATCGACAGGCTGGCCGCGCTCATTCCGCTGGCGCCGCTGCACCAGCCGCACAACGTGGCGCCGATTCGCGCCCTGCATCGCCTGCTGCCCGAGCTGCCGCAGGTGGCCTGTTTCGACACCGCCTTCCACACGACGCAGCCCGACCTTGCCGTGCGCTTTCCGCTGCCCGAGGAATACTGGCGCCGGGGCCTGCGCCGCTACGGCTTCCACGGCCTTTCTTACGAGGCGATCCTGCATGCCCTACCCAAGGTTGTGGGCGGCATTCCTTCCCGACTCGTCATCGCCCATCTCGGCAACGGCGCCAGCATGGCGGCGATCCGCGACGGCACATGCGTCGCCTCGACCATGGGTTTCTCGACCCTCGACGGGCTGATGATGGGCACGCGGCCGGGCGCCATCGATCCGGGGCTGCTGCTGCACCTGCTGCGCGAGGGGATGAGCGCCGAACGCCTGGAGCGCCTGCTCTATCACGAGAGCGGGCTGCAGGGCGTCTCCGGCCTCACCGCCGACATGAAGACGCTGCTGGAGAGCCGCGATGACAAGGCCAAGCTGGCAGTCGCGCTCTATTGCTACCGCGCCCAGCGCGAGCTCGGCTCACTGGCGGCGGCGCTCGGCGGCATCGATGCGCTGGTCTTCACCGGCGGCGTGGGCGAGAACGCGGCGCCCATCCGCGCGAAGATCTGCGAGGGCGCCGCCTGGCTCGGCCTCGATTTCGACGCGGATGCCAATGGCAAGGGCGGGCCGCGCATCTCCACGGCGGGGTCGCGCGTGGCGAGCTGGATCGTCTTCACCGACGAGGAGCTGACCATCGCGCGCCACACGCGCCGGCTGCTCTCGGCCTAGCCTGCGAGCGCCAGCACCGCCTTGCCGATGCCGAGGGCCGCCAGCGCGATCAGGATGATCAGCACCCAGCGCCGGAACGCCTCCTGGTTCATGTGGCGGAAGCCATGCGCGCCGATCCAGATGCCGACCAGCAAAGCGGGGATCCACACGAT
>JAEUKU010000359.1 GCA_016794075.1 Rhodospirillaceae bacterium | reverse complement strand
CAGGCGAAACGGGTGGAATGGCCCGAGCCGATCTCGATCACGCGTTGCGGGGCGCGGGCGCGGATCAGCGTGTAGAGCATCGCCGCGTCGAGGCCGCAGAACCAGTCCTGGTTCCAGCGCGGCTGCGGCGCCGGCGCGTCGGGCGCGATCCGGCGCAGATCCGCGGCGAGCCCCTCCAGCGCCTCGAGCGCTGCCTCCATCACCGGCTCCGCCGCCGCGTACGCCCTGACCGCCGCCTCGTAGCGCCCGGGCGCGACGACCGATTTCGCCCGCGCATAGGGAATGAAGAACCCCTTGCGGTCGAGCCCGGTCACCGTGTCCAGCCCGAAGCAAAGCCGCCGCCACCAGGTGCGGAGAGTCATGAAGAGCGCTCCTCCCCATCCTGATATTCCCCTCCCCTCCTTGCGGGGGGAGGCAGCGGAGACTTGGCGAGCGCAGCGAGCCTAGTCGTAGCCGGAGGGGGGGTAGCGCACGCTGGGCGTGCGCATCGCCGCAGGCGATATTCAGCGAAAACTCCTCGCGGACAAACCTGGCGCTGCAACACCCCCCTTACCAACCTTCCCCCACGAGGGGGGAAGGGGCTCACCGAGCACGGTTGCACCAGCATGCGAATCCCTACAGCGCGATCTCGAGCCCTTCGCGCGCGACCAGCGTGCCGGGGCGGGCGGCTTCGGCTTCCTTGGCGATGCGGTCCATGAAATCGTCGTCATGGCTGGGATCGTGGTGGAAGATCACCAGGCGCCCGACCTTGGCCGCGTTGGCGAGGCGCACGCCCTCCTGCCAGGTCGAGTGGCCCCAACCGTGGAACTTGGGGAATTCGTCGTCGGTATAGGTGCTGTCGTAGATCATGTAATCGGCGCCGTCGATCAGCGCCAGGATCAGCGGATCCGGATGGCCCGGCTGGTGCTCGCAATCGGTGATGTAGCAGAGCGAGCGGCCGGCGAAATCGATGCGATAGCCGGTGGCGCCGTTCGGGTGGTTGAGCGGCGTGGTGCGGATGGCCACACCGGGGCGCGGCTCCAGCGTGTCGCCGGCCTCGAAGTCGTGATAGTCCGGCTTCGAGGCGAAGATGTCGAGCGGTACCGGGAACAAGGGCTCCACCATCATGCCGCTGATCGCGTCGCGCAAGGTCGTGCGCGGCTTCAGGTGCCCGGCCCAGAGCCGCAGGTTGCAGGCCGGCTGGTAGAGCGGCGCGAAGAACGGCAGGCCGACGATGTGGTCGAGATGCGTGTGGGTGAAGAAGATGTCGGCGTCGATCGGCGATTCCGCCATCAGCATCTGGCCCAGCGGGCGCATGCCGCTGCCGCCGTCGAGAATCAGCAGATGCTGGCCGCAGCGCACTTCGACGCAGGAGGTGTTGCCGCCATAGCGGACATATTCCGGCCCGGGACACGACAGCGACCCGCGCACACCCCAGAATCGCACCGTGAATCGCACCGTCTCGGCTGCCGTCGTCACCTTGTTCAACTCCCGGCGTCCCCGGTGCAGGCGCCGGCCGCACCCACGGCCGGATGGAAGGACCGCCCAGCAAACCGGCGCGTGACATCGGCTCCGGCTCATCCCGCTAGGCGGCGCGCAGGGATGATGGCATTGTTTCGCGGCCCAGGAAAAGGGGAATGTTTCATGGCGCAAGGGCCTGAACCGGCTCGGAAAACCGCGTGGGCCGGGGTGGCTTTCGGTGTGAGCTTGAGCTGTTTTGCCGCCTATCAGCAATTCAAGCTGCCGCCGGTTCTGCCCGACCTGTTGCGCGAGTTTCCCCACGACCGCGCGGTGGCCGCCGGCTTCATGTCGATCTACGCGCTGATCGGCCTCGCGGTGTCGCAACCGCTCGGCCGCTGGCTGCAGGGCGCGGAAAGACGGGGTGGTCTCGCCGCAGGGTCGCATCTTGGCCTCGGCCTGGTGCTGGCGGGGGCGTTGAGCGCGCTCGGTTGCGTGATCGGCCTCATCTGGCCGCAATCGGCGGCGCTCTTCCTGTCGGCACGCGGCCTGGAAGGCCTCGCCTTCGCCATCTGCGCCATCGCCGGCCCCGCCATCGCCGCACAGGCGGCGGCGCCGCGCGACCTGCCGCTGATCACCGGCCTGCTGGCGGGGTGGATTCCGATCGGCCAGATCGGCGGCGCGCTCGCCGCCTGGATCGTTCCCGATTGGCGCTTCCTCTGGCTTATCGGCCTGGCGCTCGGCCTCGCCCTGGCGCTGTTCGGCCGGCGCGGGGCGCGCGCGGCGCAGCGCCGCAGCCTGCCGCCCGAATCCCTGTCGCGCCGGCAGACCCGGCTGTTGTGGCTCGGCGGCTCGATCTTCCTGCTGTGGTCGGGCCAGTATTTCGCCTTCATGACCTGGCTCACTTCGTATCTCGACCTGCACGGCCTCAGCTTGCGCGAATCCATCGGCGCCTACCTGCTGCCCGTCGTGGTGCTGCTCATCTTCAACGTGGTGACCGGCTGGGCGCTGGGGCGCGGCCTGCCGCTGCTGCACACCTTGATTTTCGCCTTGGCGTCGCAGGCGCTGGTGTGGATCGCGGCACCCTTTGCCGATGGCTGGCCCGGTATCGCGCTGCTGGCGCTCTACGGCATCGGCGCCGGCATCGCGCCCACCTGCCTGTTCCAGGTGCCGCACCGCATCGTCGGCGGCGCGGCGCGGGCCGGTGCCTTCGGCATCGTCATGGCGGCGCGCAACATCGGCGTCTTCGGCGGGCCGCTGCTGCTCGGCCTGCTGATCGGGGGACCGGATGACTGGGCGCGCGGCTTCTGGATCTTTGCCGGTGTCACCTTCGGATCGATGATCCTCGCCATCCTGCTGCGCGCGCTGATCGGCCCGCCGGCCGAAGCGGGATCGGGCGGGACGGGATCGGGCGGGACGGGATCGGGCGGGCCGCGATGAACGACACCTTGATCGCGGGACAGCCGATCTGGCCCCTCGTCTATCTCGGGGCCATCGCCTTCATCGCCGCCCTCGCGCGCGGTTTTTCCGGCTTCGGCGGCGCGCTCATCTTCGTGCCCTTGGCCAGCGCCGTGTTCGGTCCGCAGGTCGCGGCGCCGATCCTGATGCTGGTCGACGGCGTGCTGCAACTCAGCCTGATGAAGAACGCCTGGCAGCTGGCCCGCCGCGGCGAGGCCGGAATCATGGCGCTAGGCGCGCTGGCCGGCATCCCCCTGGGCGTGCTGGCGCTGAAACACCTTGATCCCGTCGTGCTGCGCTGGGGTATCTCCGGCCTCACCGTGGCGATGCTGGCGCTGCTGGTTTCGGGCTGGCGCTACCACGGCGCGCCGAAGCCGCCGATCACCATCGGCGTCGGCTTCGTCTCCGGCCTGCTTTCCGGCGCCATCCAGGCGGGCGGCCCGCCGGTGGTGGCCTATTGGCTGGGCGGCGGCAACACGGCCGCGACCATGCGCGCCAACATCATCCTGTTCTTCTTCTGCACCTCGCTCGCCTCCGGCATCACCTATCTGGTTGCCGGGCTGCTCGATTCCGGCGTGCTCCTGCTTACGCTCGTCGCCGCACCGGGCTATGCGCTCGGGCTCTATTTCGGCACCCGCATGTTCAATCTGGCGAGCGAGCGCAGCTTCCGCCGCGCCTGCTATCTGCTGATCGCCGCCGCCGCCCTCGTCTCGCTGCCTGCCCTCGATTCGGTCCTGCGCTGAACGCCGCTTGACGCGCGGCGGCAAGCTGTGTACCGATCGGTACAGACAGGACCAATCAGTACATCCGTTCAGCCAGGGGAGCATCCCGATGTCCCGCCCACCTTTGCCGCCCTTCACCCGCGAGACCGCTGTCCAGAAGGTCCGCCTGGCCGAAGACGGCTGGAACTCCTGCGATCCCGAGCGCGTCGCGCTCGCCTATACGGAGGACAGCCTCTGGCGCAACCGCGCCGAATTTCCCCGCGGCCGGGCGCAGATCGTCGAGTTCCTGAAGCGGAAATGGGCGCGCGAGTTGGACTATCGCCTGATCAAGGAGCTCTGGGCCTTCGCCGACAACCGCATCGCCGTGCGCTTCGCCTACGAATGGCACGATGATGCGCGCAACTGGTTCCGCTCCTACGGCAACGAGAACTGGGAGTTCGACGAGCACGGGCTGATGCGGCTGCGCTTCGCCAGCATCAACGACCTGCCGATCCGGGAAGCGGACCGGAAGTTCCATTGGGACCGGTCCAAGCCGCGCCCGATCGAGCATCCGTCGCTCAGCGACCTCGGCCTCTAGGTCCGCGATGGCGCGGGTCGTCAGCGAGCGTGCCGACGTCCTGCCTGCACTGGGCGAGGTGTTCCGCGAGCACGGCTTCGAAGGCGCCAGCCTGGCGCTGATCGGCGCGCGCACCGGGCTCGGCAAGGGCAGCCTGTACCACTTCTTCCCCGGCGGGAAGGAGGAGATGGCCGAGGCCGTGCTGGCCGAGATCGATGCCTGGTTCACGCACGAGATCTTCGCGCCCTTGCGTGAGAGCAAGGATCCGCGCCAGGCCATTGCCGCGATGCTGCAGGCGATCGATGCGTATTTCCGCTCCGGCCGCCGCATCTGCCTGATCGGCGCTTTCGCGCTGGGCGCGACGCGCGACCGCTTCGCCGCCCGGGTCGACGGCTACTTCGCCGCCTGGGAGGAGGCGCTCGGCCAGGCCCTCATGCGCCTCGGCCACAGGAAGAAGGCGGCGGTGGCGCTCAGCGAGGACGCCGTCGCCGCCATCCAGGGCGCGCTGGTCCTGGCCCGCGCGCGCAACGATCCGGCGATATTCCGGCGCGCCCTCGCCCGGCTTGGCGACAGATTGCGGACGGTCTGACTCCGCTCAATGCCGGTGCGTCTGCTTGGCCACCCAGCCGGCGAAGGCATCGACGAAATCCTGCAGCAGCTTCTTGGCCGCAGGATCGGTGACGTTGTGCGCGGCGTCGAATACGCCCTCCTTGTAGGTGAAATAGATTTCCGGCCGCCCGAGCAGGGCCACGCCCTGCGCCACCAGGATGGAGCGCAGATGCGCCTGCGCCACCGCGGTGCCGACCTGGCCGGGGGTCGCGCCGATGATGGCGCCGGCCTTGCCCACCCAGTTGCTCTGGCCATAGGGCCGGCCCACCCAGTCGATTGCGTTCTTCAGCGCCGCGGTGATCGAGCGGTTGTGCTCCGGGCTCACGAACAGCACGGCGTCGGCGCCGGCGATCGCCGTCTTCACCCGGGTCACCGCCGCCGGGAAATCCGCCTCGAGATCCTGGTTGTAGAGCGGCAGATCGCCGAGCTCGACCGGCTGCAGATCGAGCTTGCCCGCCGCCAGCCCGGCGAGGGCGAGGGCGAGCTTCCGGTTGATCGAATCCTTGCGCAGGCTGCCATTGACGACGGCAATCTTGGGCAGGGCCATGGGAAAAGTCCTTTCTTTCAGTATTGTTTTGTGCCTGGTATTGACTTGTAACCGAGGCTGAATATGTAACCTTCAGGACGGGGCGCAAGAAGGCACAGCCCTGAGACCTCAGGCACACCGGAGTGACCGAGCATGCGACCGAGCAAGCGGCATCTGTCCGAGAACTGCCAGGCGGTGAGCCAGGTGCTCTCCCGCGTCGGCGACAAGTGGAGCGTGCTGGTGGTCTCCATCCTCGGCCGCGGGCCGATGCGCTTCAACGAACTGAAGCGCACCGTCAACGGCATTTCGCAGCGCATGCTGACCTTGACCTTGCGCGCGCTGGAGCGCGACGGGCTGGTGACGCGCACGGTTTTCCCCTCGGTGCCGCCGCGCGTCGACTACGAGCTGACCGGACTCGGCCGCTCGCTGCTCAATCCCGTCTCCGCGCTTGCCGCCTGGGCCATCGACCACCGCGCCGACATCGCCGCCGCGCA
>JAEUKU010000316.1 GCA_016794075.1 Rhodospirillaceae bacterium | reverse complement strand
CCCACCTTCTTCGACGGCAATTCCGAGGCCTTCAACAAGATGAAGGTCGGCGGCACCAAGGATTTCGACATCGTGCAGGCCGACGGCTTCTGGCCGCGGCTCTATTTCAAGCAGGGCCTGACCCAGGGCGTCGATTACGGCCGGATCCCGAACATGGCCAACGTGTTCCCGGAATTCCTGCCCTCGAGCTTCAAATTGCTGGCGACCGAGGACGGCGCCACCAACGTAGCGGCGCCCAATTGCTGGGGCGGCTACGGCATCACCGTCAACGCCAGCAAGGTGGCGGCGGAGGATATCGGCTCGATCGGCTTGCTGCTCAACGACAAATATGCCGGCAAGCTGTCCACCAATTCGCGCTTCGAGGAGAACATCGCCCTCATGGGCATCCTCGCCGCCAGCAATCTCGGTACCATCGGCGGCGCGCGGCCGGACGGCAATCCGTTCAATCCCTACAACCTCACCGATGCCGAGCTGGAGGAAACCAAGAAGCTGCTCATCGCACAGAAGAAGCTGCTGATGACGCGCTACCAGGATTACGACGCGCTCGACCGGCTGATGCGCGGCGGGGCGATCTGGGCGGCGCCGGAATTCGCCGAGACCTATCGCCACCTGACCGTGCTGCGCAAGGAAGGCAAGCTCGATTTCGACGTGCAGCACGTGCTGAAGCCGAAGGAAGGCGGCCTTGGCTGGGTCGATACCTGGATGATCAGCTCCGGCGCCGATTCCGAGCGCGTCGAGCTGGCGCACAAGTGGATCAACCAGTACCTGACCAAGGAGAACTTCGCCGAGGTCGTGCGCTCCACCGGCTATGGCGGCACCGTCGACGTGCGCGCGCTGCTGAAGCCGGAAGAGATCGAGCTTTATTTCCAGGAAAAGAGCGCCGACGCCAGCCAGCTGCACATGTTCGACCAGCCCTCCTCGCCCGAGAAGTGGGAGCGGATCTGGTCGGACGTCGAGGCCGCCTGAGTCCAACCCGGGCCGATACCGACATGCTTGCTTCCCGTGACCGATCACGTGATGCTTCCTCCCACAAGGTCTGTTACGGGGATTGCCGTGCCGAACGCCGCGCTTGAACTCGATTCAGTGACGCGGCGTTTCGGCCCGGTGATCGCGGTCGATCGCATCAGCCTCGCCATCGAGCAGGACGAGTTCTTCGCCCTGCTCGGCCCCTCGGGCTCCGGCAAGACCACCATGCTGCGGCTGATCGCCGGGCTGGAGCAGCCGGACGAGGGCCAGGTGCGCATCGCCGGCGAGGTGGTGACAGATCTGCCGCCTTATCGCCGCGGCGTCGGCATGGTGTTCCAGAACTTTTTGCTCTTCCCGCACAAGACGGTGGCGGAGAACATCGTCTTCCCGCTGCGCATGCAGAAGATGGACAGGGCGCAGCAGCAGAAGCAGCTGGGCTGGATCCTCGAATTGCTGCATCTGCAGGGCCTCGAGGCGCGCTATCCCAACGAGCTCTCCGGCGGCCAGCAGCAGCGCGTGGCGCTGGCGCGCGGCCTGATCTCGCGGCCCGCTTTGCTGCTGCTCGACGAGCCGCTCGCCAATCTCGACCGTGAGCTGCGCTCCGAGATGGAGGTCGAGATCCGCCGCTACCAGAAGGAGCTGAAGATCCCCTTCGTCTACGTCACCCACAACCAGGAGGAGGCGCTGACCATGAGCGACCGTATCGCGGTCATGCGCAACGGGCGCTTCGAGCAGATCGGCGCCAAGACGGAGATCTACACCAACCCGGCCAGTGCCTTCGTCGCCGCCTTCGTCGGCCACGCCAACCGGCTGGACGGGCAGCTGTCCGAAATCGACGGCGGGCTGGCGCGCATGAACTGGGCGGGCGGGCAATTGCTGGTGCCGCGCCCGGCCGATGCCAAGTCCGGCGACCGCGTGCGCTATTTCATCAAGCACGAGGATCTGGAGGTGACGGCGGCCGGGCTGAACGGGGGCGGACTCAACGGACACGTCGCCAACGACATCAACCAGGTCTCGGGCACCTTGCGCGACATCATCTTCAAGGGCCAGACCGCCAACTACATCATCACCTTGCCCCAGGGCACCGACCTGGTGGTGAGCGACACGCCGCGCACCATCACGCTGAAGCCGAGCGACCCGGTCATCGTGCGCTGGCCGGCGGGCAGCGGCGCCTGTTTCGCGGCGGAAGGCGCCTGAGCCGCCATGAGCGGGCTGCGTAGCGGCAAGAGGCTGCATCCCGAGCTGCGCTTTCTCGGCCTCGCCGGGCCGGGTGCTGCCTTCATCGTCATCAGCCTGCTGCTGCCGCTGCTCTCCATCGTCGTATTCAGCTTCTGGCGCACCGAGAGCTACGAGCTCTACGCCGATTGGAACCTGGACAACTACCGCACTCTGCTTGGCGAGGCCGCCTACCGCACCTTTTTCCTGCGCTCTCTGGTGACGGCGGCGATCGTGACCGCCATTTGCCTCGTCTGCGGCTGGCCGGTCGCCTATTTTATCGCCCGCTGGGGCGGGCGCTACCGGCTGCTGCTGGTGCTGCTGCTGGCGGCCCCCTTCTTCACCGGCGCCATCCTGCGCATCACCGCGCTGCAAGGGCTGCTGGGGCCGATCGGCCTCGTCAACATGACCCTGGTGGAACTCGGCCTGCCACCGATCGAGGCGCTGATGTACACCCAGCTCGCCTCCGGCCTCGGCCTCGTCTATCTCTTCATCTCCTTCATGGTGACGGCGATCTACCTGTCGCTGGTCAATTTCAATTTCGAGCTACTGGAAGTGGCCAAGATCAACGGCGCCAAGCCGTGGCGTGCCTTTATCGAGATCACCTGGCCCTTGAACTGGATCGGCACCGCCATCGGCATCGTGCTGGTCTTCATCCCTTGCCTCGCCAATGTGGTGACGCCGCGCTTCCTCGGCGGCCCGGACGCGACCTCCTTCGGCATGAGCCTGTCGCAGCAATTCGGCGAGACCGGCACCTGGGCCTTGGGCTCGGCGATGGGCGTGTTCCTGTTCCTCGCCTCCTTCGCCGTCATCCTGGCGATCTGGCCGACCATCAAGCTGAAGCGCAGCGGCTTCACCGGGGCGGTGCAGCAATGAGCGCCGGATCCTTCGGCTTCGGGCGCCGCGTCGCGCCAACCGCGATCATCCTGGCCGCCGGGCTGGTGCTGCTCTACGTCTTCCTCTATGCGCCGATCCTCTACGTCGTCTATACGTCCTTCGCCACCGACGTGGTGTGGCCCTTCCCGCTCGATTTCACGCTGACCGCCTATGAGGATCTGTTTGCTTCCTCGCTCTATGGCGAGGCGCTGTCGAACAGCCTGAAACTCGCTTTCGGCAGCGCGGTCATCTCGACCTTCTTGGCGGCCGGCGGCGCCATCGCCGTGCTACGCTACCGCTCGCGCCGGCGCGGGTTGGTGATGTTCCTGTTCATCGCCCCCCTCTTCGTCGCCGATCTCCTGATCGGCATCTCCATCCTCGCCTTCAACGCCCGGGTGCTCGGCCTGCCGGGCAATCTCGTCTCCGCCATGGCGGCGAATGCGGTGCAGGGCACTGCCTTCGGCTTCCTCATCATCCTGGCGCAGCTGGTGCGCTACAACTGGAGCATGGACGACGCGGCGATGGTGTTCGGCGCCGGACCGTTGCGCTGCTTTGCCGAGATTACCCTCCCGACCATCTGGCCCAGCCTGTTCGGCGCCTTCCTGATCGCCTTCATCCTCGCCTTCAACAACCTGGAGATCACCTTCTACAACCTCGGCGCCATCCCCACCCTGCCCTCGGTCGCCTGGGGCTCGCTGCGCTTCGGCCTGGGCCCCGAGCTATTCGCGCTGGCTGCCCTGGTCAACGCCTTCGTCTTCGCCATCTTCGCGGCGATGTACGGGCTGATGAAGACAGGGCTGGTGAAATTCGGCTATCGGGGGCAGTAGGCTGCGCTGTGTGCTTCATCGTCACCGCCGGGCTTGACGATGGGGGGCGGAATGGCGGGAGAAAGCAAGCTATAGCGTCACTGCGCTCGCCAGATGCACCTGGACCTTCGCGCGCGCCAGCGCCGTGCCGAGGTCGCCGTTCGGCACCCGGTCGCAAACCAGATGGCGCAGGTCCTTCAGCGGGCAGACGACCTCGAAGCTCTTGCGGTCGAACTTGCCGTGGTCAAGCAGCAGCATCGGCGTCTCGGCGCGGCGCAACATGGCGCGTTTCACCGCCGCGGCGGCGGCATTGGCTTCATGCGCGCCTTCGAGGGTGAGGCCGCTGGCGCCGATGAAAGCGCGGTCGACATGGAAGCGGTTGATGAATTCCACCGTCTCGGTGCCGGTGACGCCGCCCTCCTGCGGATCGTGCCGGCCGGGGCAGACATGGATCGCAATGCGGGGGTTGGTGCCCAGCGCCATGGCGACGGCATAGCAATTGGTGACGACGGTCACCTCCCGGTCGGCCACCGCCAGCCGGCGCGCGAGATGCAACGTGGTGGAGCCGGCGTCGATCATGACGATTTCGCGCGGGCGCACGAACTGCGCGGCCAGCGCGCCGATCCGCTCGCGCTCCGCCACCATCAAATTGTCGCGCTCCATCCAGCCCGGCTCGACGCCGAGCTGCGAGACCACGGCACCGCCATAGGTGCGCAGGATCAGCCCGTCCTCCGCCATCTCCTCGAGGTCGCGGCGGATGGTCTCGGTCGAGACCCGGAAGCTCTCCGCAAGTTCGGGAATGCGGATGGCCGCCGACAGCCTGAGCTCCGCCAGGATGCGGTCCTGGCGCTCCTGTTTCTTCGCCCGTTTCATTCTGTCTAGCGCGCCTGGAGCAGCGCTTCCGTCACTTCGAGGAAGCCCTGGCCGCCCTTGCCGCGCGTCACCCAATGCGGTTCCGCCGCCAGGCGGCCGCGATACTCGAGCACGTTGGCGACGCCGATCGCGTTCGGGAAGAAGGCGAACATCGGCGCGTCGTTCGGCGAATCGCCGACATAGACGATGCGCTCCCGCTCGGCGTCCATATCGATGCGGAATATCTCGTTGAACAGATGGCGGCTCATGCTGAGCTTGTCGTATTGGCCGAACCATCCGTTGACATGGATCGAGCTGATCTTGGCGGTGGCGCCCTGCTGCTGGAACAGCTCGACGATGCGGTCGACGCCCTCGCCGGTGAGCGCCGGCACATCCTCACAGAAATCGACCGCCAGATCGGCCTCGCGATAGGCCTGGTCGGAGGCGATCGCCGCGCCCGGCACGTCGCGGGTGATGGCGACGGCGAGCTCCGCCAGCTTGCGGACGTCGCGCTCGCGCTCATGCTTGCTCTTGGCGTAGCGGCGGATCATGCGGCGGGCCTGCGCGTCGTAGCGGAAATAGAAGGCGCCGTTCTCGCCCACCACGCCGTCGACCGGCCAGAAGCGGGCGATCATGTCGCACCAGCCGGCCGGCCGGCCGGTCACCGGCACGACGATGAAACCCGCCTGTTTCAGCCGCTCCAGCGCCTGGTAGGCGATGGCGGTCAGCTTGCCCTCATCGGTCAGCGTGTCGTCGATGTCGGTCAGCACCGCGCGCACGGCGCGGCGCTGCTCGGCGCCGAAGCGCGCGAGCGGCAGCAGCGTGGGCAGCGCGTCCGCCATCCTCAGACCGTGCAATCCGCCTGGATGGCGGCGAGCTGGGAGAGCAGGTGGCCCTTGTCGGGCGCATAGGAGCCGTCGAAGGCGGCCGAGCCGATGGTGAAGGCGTCAGCCCCGGCCTTCTTCAGGTCGGCGATCTGTTTCGCGGTGGCGACGCTGCCGGCGACGATGAGGTGCTTGCCGCTGCCCAGGCCCCGGCGCGCCGCCTTCACCAGCTCGAGCGGGTCCGCCGCCGTAGCGCGATAGGCCAGCAGATCGGTGCCGGCGCAGCCCTTCTCGATGAAGCGGCGGCAATGCTGCTCCACCTGGTCCGGCCGGCCGCCAAGCTTGGTCGGATGCCCGGAGGGGAAGCCGCAGAAGGGGTAGTATTCCATCTTGGTACCCTTGATGACCGCCTGCACCGCCTCGACGTCGGTGCCGCCGAGCAGCCGGTCGATGCCGAGGTCCACCGCCACGCGGGCGGAGTTGAGGCAGGCCTCCGGCGTCGTGCTCACCACCTCCATATAGGTGACGGCGCCGGCGGCGCGAATGCGGTCCGCCAGCTTGTGCAGCACCGCCGGCGGCACGCCGACGTCCTTGAAGCCGATATGCTTGAGCTTGGCCGGGGCGATCAGGTCCATCACCTCCAGGCAATCCGCGATGGTGCGGTCCTGGCGGGTGAGCATGAAGATGAAATCCAACGCGCGTGTCCCTTCCGATGACATTTATGTTGCAGTGGCAACATTATTCTTTTTTGAACTGTTGGAATATACAGGTAATCCTGTTGAGTTACAACATTCCTGCTGATAGATTTTGCACCTCGGTCAAGCACGCCACGATCCGGCGCATCGGCGGGGGGCCGGGGCAAGAGCCGGATCGGGCCACAGCAGGAAGGGGAAGCGGATATGCGGGAGAGATCAGTCTATCGGGCCGGCTGGTGCCTGGTTTCGGCGATGGCGTTGCTGGGGTCGAGCGTCGCGACCCCCTCTGATGCACGGGCGGATGCGATGGCGGACCTGATCGCCGGCGCCAAGCAGGAAGGCGAGCTCACCATCATCGCGGTGCCGCATGATTGGTGCCGATATGCCGACATCATCGACAGCTTCAAGGCGAAATACCCGTTCCTGAAGCTGAATGAGCTCGATCCCGATGCCGGATCCGGCGACGAGATCGAGGCGATCAAGGCGAACAAGGACAACAAGGGCCCGCAGAATCCCGACGTCATCGATGTCGGCCTGTCCTTCGGCCCATCCTCGAAGGCGGAAGGGCTGATCCAGCCCTACAAGGTCTCGACCTGGGACAGCATCCCGGAGGGACAGAAGGATGCCGAAGGCTACTGGTACGGGAACTATTACGGCGTGCTCTCGTTCGAGATCAACGCCGATCTGGTGCCGAACCCGCCCGCCGACTGGCCCGACCTCCTGAAGCCGGAATACGCCAACATGGTGGCGCTGGACGACGATCCGCGCTCCTCCAACATGTCGATGCAGAGCGTCTTCGCCTCCGGCCTCTCGGCCAGCGGCGGCGATCCCGACAAGGCGGCGGAAGCCGGGCTCAGCTTCTTCGCCGAGCTCAACAAGAGCGGCAACCTGGTGCCGGCCGGCGGCAATGCCGCGACCCTGGCGCAGGGCACCACGCCGATCGTGCTGCGCTGGGACTACCTGGCGCTCGGCGACCGCGACACGCTGAACGGCAATCCGCCGGTCACCATCGTGGTGCCGAAGACCGGCATCGTCGCCGGCGTCTACGTCTCGGCGATCAACGCCTACGCCCCGCATCCCAACGCCGCGAAGCTGTGGATGGAGCATCTCTATTCCGACGAATCGCAGCTAAAATGGCTGGAGGGCTATTGCCACCCGATCCGCTTCGCCGATCTGGTGAAGAACAACAAGGTGCCGCAGGCCCTGCTCGACAAGCTGCCGCCGGCCGAAGCCTACGAGAAGGCGCTGTTCCCCAGCCTCGAGGTGCAGGGCAAGGCCAAGGAGATCATCACCGGCAAATGGGCCGAGGTGGTCGGCGCCAACATCGAATAGCCGCGCTCCGTCGGCGCTCCACATGAGCGCCAAACTCGAAAGGGCCCCGCAAGGGGCCCTTTTTCTTGGCGAGTCTGGGATGGTGCCCCTGGCCGGACTCGAACCAGCACGGATGTGAATCCACCTGATTTTGAGTCAGGCGCGTCTACCAATTCCGCCACAGGGGCCGACCAAGGAGTCGGGTCATACCGCGACCGCGCAACGCGGCCCCGGAATCGGCCGGCATCATAGATAAGATTCTTCGTGAGGCAAGGCCGAGAGCGCGCGGAATTCCAAGGGCCTGCGGGCCCTTGAAGGGGCCAAGACAAAGTGGCAAAAGGCTTATTCTGCGTTGCAGCAATTCGGCTCGACTTCGCGTCGAATTTGCGCCTGATCAGAGATTAACAATTCGTTTACTTCCTGCCCGTAATCTAAACCTATCTTATTATTGTAATTACCAGATTTGCCGCCTATCGTATCGCTGAGGGCACGGATGGCGGCAGCGTAGGAACCCAAGGTGGCCCGTATTTCGCAGCGCGACGTAGAGCTTCTGGCAGCTGACCCGAACCCCGCCAATCGTCAGGCGACGATGTTGCGCGTGGGTGAGCTTTACAGCACCGAGCCGCTGACTCCGGCCGAACGGCAGATCGCGCTCTCGATCATCGAGACCATCCTGCCGGATGCGGAACTGGAGATCCGGCGCCGACTCGCCGAGACACTCAAAGCGACGCCGCATCTGGAGCGCCAGTTGGCCAGGCGTCTGGCCCAGGACGTGCTCGACGTGGCGACGCCGATCCTGGTGCATTCGCTGGCGCTGAGCGACGAGGATCTGGTGCAGGTGATCCAGACCTGCTCGATCGAGCATTCGCGCGCCGTCGCCATGCGCCCGACGCTCAATGTTTCGGTCACCGACGCGCTGATCCGCACCGATGACGAGGTGGTGGTGGTGCGCGTTGCCGCCAACAACAATGCCCGCATTTCGGCCGGCGGCTTCCATCACATCCTCGATCGCTTCGGCGACCATGCGCGGGTCGCGGAGGCGGTGGGCAACCGCCCGGCCCTGCCGCTCGCCATCGTCGAGCGCCTGGCCACGCTGGTCACCGGCCGCACCTTGGAGCGGCTGATCGGCCGCTACGCGGTGCCGGCGCATCGCGTCGGCCTGATCCTGCATCATTCGCGCGAGCATTTCCTGCTGCAATCGATCGCCGGCGAGCCGGCGGAGGAATTGCGCGCCTTCGCCCAGCGGCTGGAGGACAACCACCTGCTGAGCCCGACGCTGGTCATGCGCGCCATGGCGATCGGCCAGTTCGGCTTCCTGCTGCAGGCGTTGTCGATCAAGGCCAATGTGCCGATCAGCAACGTGCGCAAGCTGATGGCCGACGAGGGCGGCCGGGGCCAGGCGGAATTGTTCGAGCATTGCGGGCTCGACAACATGTTCCGCGCGCTGTTCGTCGACCTCGCCTATGCGGCGCGCAATTTCCCCGCCACCCGCGACGGCAAGGCGCCGGTCGGCTGGCTCGAGCTGGCGACGCCGATCCTGCGCAAGCGGGTGCAGAATTTCGACCCCGATTGGTCGCTGGAGCAGGTCGTCACCGAGGTCCTCATCGAACTGGAGGAAGAGCGTGCTCCGGGCCCTAATGGGCTCCGCGCGGGTTTGATGGCCGGCAAGTCCGGCCGGTAGCCCGCATCCCGGTTTCTCCTGCCTCATGATCTTGTGACCGGCGCGCCGCGCGCAATCGGCGCGACGGCCGATTCCCGCCACAATTCCGCCCCGCCCGCCCGCTATCGCGGTCACCGAGAGGTTGCTTTGGGCGACCCGGATGATCTGGTAAACAGCGCGCATGAGCGGTCCCGAGTCGAGACATCCCCGCCGCGCCCGGCGGCGGCGCGCCTGGGCCTGGTTCCTGGCCCGGTGGAGCCTGGTCGGCGCCATCTGGACCGGCTTCGCGGCGCTGCTGTTCCTGGCCTGGTGCGCCTACGACCTGCCGGGGCCGGAGCGGCTCAACGAACTGAAGCGGCGGCCGAGCGTGACGCTGCTGGCCGCCGACGGGTCGCTCATCGCCTCCTATGGCGATCTCTTCGGCGACACGGTCAAGCTCGCGGATCTGCCGCCCTATCTGCCGGCAGCCGTGCTGGCCACCGAGGACCGCCGCTTCTATGACCATTTCGGCCTCGATTGGCGCGGCATCGCCCGGGCGATTTACGTCAATCTCCGGACCGGCGACGTGGTCCAGGGCGGCAGCACCATCACCCAGCAGGTGGCGAAGAACCTGTTCCTGACGCCCGAGCGCAGCCTGCACCGCAAGGGCCAGGAGATGCTGCTGGCCCTCTGGCTGGAGAAGAGCTTCAGCAAGCAGGAGATCCTGGAGCTCTACCTCAACCGGGTCTATTTCGGCGCCGGCACCTATGGCGTGGACGCGGCCGCGCGCAAGTATTTCGGCCGCTCGGCCCGCGACGTCAGCATCTTCGAGGCCGCCATGCTGGCCGGCATGCTGAAGGCCCCGTCGCGCTACAACCCGTTCAACGACAAGGCGCTGGCCCGCGACCGCGCCCGCCTGGTCATCGCCAGCATGGTCGCCGCCGGCCAGCTCAGCGCGGACGAGGCGCAGGCGATCTCCGAGGCTTCGGCACCCTCGGTCGCCTCCGGCACCAAGAGCCAGATCGGCCAGTATTTCGCCGATTGGGTGATCGACCAGGTGTCGTCATATGTCGGCGCCGCCGACCAGGACCTCGTGGTGCAGACGACGCTGGACCCGAAGCTGCAGCGCGAGGCAGAGGCCACGCTGGGCAAGGTGCTGGCCGAGCAGGGTCCAGCAATGGAGGCGAGCCAGGGCGCCCTGGTGGCGATGCGCCCCGACGGTGCGGTGGTAGCGCTGGTGGGTGGCACCGATTATCGCGCCACACAGTTCAACCGCGCCACCCAGGCGCTGCGCCAGCCGGGCTCGGCCTTCAAGGCCTTCGTGTTCCTGACCGCCTTCGAGAACGGCTTCAAGCCGACCAACAGCTTCGTCGACGGACCGATCCGCATCGGCAAGTGGTCGCCCGGCAATTACCAGGACAAGTTCTACGGCAAGGTGACCCTGCGCGAGGCCTTCGCCCGCTCGCTCAACAGCGTGGCGGTGCAGCTGTCGGAGAAAGTCGGCCGCCAGCGCGTGGTCGAGACCGCGCTCCGCCTCGGCATCACCGAGCAGCTGGATTCGACGCCGGCGGTGGCGCTGGGGGTGAGCGAGACGACGCTCATCGAGATGACCGGCGCCTATGCCACCTTCGCCAATCGCGGCAACGGCGTGTGGCCGCGCGGCATCGAGCGCATCGCG
>JAEUKU010000241.1 GCA_016794075.1 Rhodospirillaceae bacterium | reverse complement strand
TCGCCGGAATCGGTGAAGGCGACCATCGAAGGCGTGGTGCGCGCGCCTTCGGCGTTCTCGATGACCTTGGAATCCTTGCCGTCGAGGACGGCGACGCAGGAATTGGTGGTGCCGAGGTCGATGCCGATGACTTTACTCATGTTGTCCTCTCTTTTCAGCAGGCCCCCAACGCAGC
Source organism: Rhodospirillaceae bacterium (assembly GCA_016794075.1). Taxonomy (GTDB): domain Bacteria; phylum Pseudomonadota; class Alphaproteobacteria; order Dongiales; family Dongiaceae; genus Dongia_A. Next base: position 6,407 of record JAEUKU010000241.1, on the reverse strand, counting down.
CTTCAGGTGAAGCGCCGCGGGAACCCCCGTCGGTATGTCTTCGGTGGGACGGCCCGCCGAACCAGTTCCTGAGGGAACGGACCGGGCGAACCGCCATTCAGGAGCCCGCCAGACCCAGCCCATCTGAAAAGATTGGGCCGGACCCGAAAGACCCCCGGTTTTCGCTGGGATATATAGGGCCTTTTGCAGCACTTGCAAGGCGATGCAGCAGCACCTGCGACACTCCTGGCCCCGCAACGACCGGCCAACGACCTGCCGCCGGCGCCGCTGGGAGACCGGGTCGTCCAGGCATACCCTCCATGGGCGGAGCGGACCGTTGAGCTCGGCTTGTGTCCGTGGGAAGATGGTCTTTCGGCAAGGCCGTCAACCGCTTGGGGAATCCGCTTGGCCGGCAAGATCCTGCCCAACACCGGAACGACCGCAAACCGGGCCCGTCTCAGCGGCCGGCTGAAGGGTGCGGCGGCCGGCCTGTTCGGCTTCGTGTTCTGGCTGATCGTGGCCGCGGTCTTTCCCTATGGCGTCCTGGCGCCCTATTGGCCGGCGGCCGAGCAATGGGCGCCCCTGGTGCTCTATGCGGTCGCCGTCCTGAACCTGATCAAGGCGGTGTTCCATTTGGGCCAGCTGGGGCGGCTGGGGTCGCAGGCGCCGTCCCTGCGCACGTCCATGCGCCAGATCCAGGCCATTATCGACAAGGACGCTGGCCGCAAGGACGCTGGCCGCAAGGGCGCTGGCGGCAAGGGCGCTGGCGGCAAGGCCGAGCGTCCCCGCGACAAACCCCGCACCAGCCTGCCGCCCGCCAAATCCACCCCCACCGTGCAACGGATGCGCTGAGCCATGCCCACCCGACCCGCCCAAGCCAACCCAAACATCCTGGCCGGCGCCATGATCGTTGGCGCCGTCATGATCGCCATCATCGGCGCGATGACGCCGAGCCTGCTGGAGCTGACCGGCCCGGAGGCGAGCTGGGTGCCCCTGGTATTTTACGCGGTCGCGGCGATCGACATTCTCCTGGCACTCCGCCTGCGATCGAGGCTGATCCGAGCGCAGCGCTCCGGCAATCCGGGCGGCACCATCCAGCGTCAGTAGGTCCGATGCTTAGGCGAAGGCGCCGGCGAACTGGTCGATGACCCAGGCTCGGAAGGCGGCGATGCGGGGAATTTCGATCTCCTCCGCCCGGCTCACCAGGTAGTAGGAGCGGCCGGATTTGACCGTGTGCCGGAACGGCACGGCAAGGCGGCCGGATCTCACCTCATCCGGGAACAGGCGCACATCCACCATCGCCACGCCACCGTCATTGATCGCCGATTCCACCACCAGATCGGCGGTGCCCATGACCACGCCGCGATCCACTGCCAGCCCGTTCAGCCCCGCCTGCTCGGCGAAGATGGTCCAGCACTGCCAGAGGTCCTCGCCCTGGCGCACATGCAGCAGGGGATGCTTGCGCAGGAAATCGACGATGTCGTTGCCCGCCTCCGCCGCGAGGCGCGGCGAGCAGACCGGCGTCATCTCCTCGATCATCAGCAGGTCGGTGACCAAAGCGTCGACCCGGTTGAAGCCGAAGAAGATCGCCATGTCGATGGGCGCCGAGGCGAATTCGATATTGGTCGCCGGCGTTTCGATGCGCAGCTCCAGGTCGGGGTTCTTCTGCTGGAAATCGGCCAGCCGCGGCATCAGCATGCGCCGGGTGAAGGTCGGCGGCATGGAGAGGGTGAGCGGCGGATTGGCATGCGCCACCTTGATCCCGGCGATCACCTCGGCGATGCGGTCGAAGCTCCCCGTCAGCACCGGCAGCAGCTTGCGCCCCTCCTCGGTCAGCTCCAGCGGGCCTTTGCGCTTCAGCAGCTGGACGCCGAGGATGTCCTCGAGGTTCTTCACCTGGCGGCTTACCGCGCTTTGCGTGACCAGCAGCTGGTCGGCGGCCTTGGTGAAGGAGAGGGAGCGCGCCACCGCCTCGAACGCGCGCAGGGCATTGAGCGGCGGTAGGCGGCGGCGGGGCGGGCGATCGTTGGTCATCGAGGCTTGAAACAACCTGGCAAATCCGGCCCGGACCATATCGTGCGCAGGGACATTCGCAAACAGGGACTTTGCGTCCAGCGCGTCATCCGACCCGCCGTTCGCGCCAGACCATCCAGAGGCCCGCACCGATGACCAGCGCCGCGCCGGCGAAGGTGCTGGCATGCGGGATGTCGCCCCAGAACACGAAGCCCCAGAGCGCCGCCCAGAGCAGCGCGGAATACTCGAACGGCGCGACGAAGCTCGGCGCCGCCAGCTTGTAACCCAAGGTGTAGAGGAAGCTGGCGGCCGCGGCCGCCACGCCGAAGCCCAGCATCCGCACCAGATCGCCGGCCGGCGGGTCGACCCAGCCGGCGGTCAGGTAGCTGAGGCTGGGATGGGCCGGGTCGTGGAAGGCGCCGTTGCCGAAGACCAGGAACAGCAGGGCGGCGGTGACGACGAAGCCGCCGACCTGCCACAGCGCCATCACCTTGGAATCCACCTGCATGCCGAGCGGGCGGGTCAGCATCAGGCCGATGGCGTAGCACAGCGTCGAGAACAGCACGATGAGCGAGGCCGGATTGAACAGGCCGGTGCCCGGCCGCACCACGATGGCGACGCCGGCGAAGGCGACGATCACCGCCAGCCAGCGCCGCAGCGGCACGCTCTCGCCGATCACCAGGCCCGACAGCGCCGCGATCATCAGCGGCATGGAGAAATAGATCGCCACCGCGTCGGCGAACTGCATGGCGGCCAGCGCCATGTAGAAGGTGAGGCTGGCCACCGCCAGCACCACCGAGCGGAACAGCAGGAAGCCGGGCCGGGGACCCAGCAGGTGGCGCAGGCCGCCGCTGGCCGCGATCCAGGCGAAGATCAGCAGCATCGCCGTGCCGCCGCGCAGCAGCTGCATTTCGTAGACCGGATACTTGCCGCTCAGATCCTTGATGAAGGCGTCCTGGAGGGCCCCCACCAGTACCGCGAGGGTGAGCATCAGGGCCCCCTTCAGCCGCTGCTGCGGGCGTCGCGTGACATCCGCGCTCGCCGAACCTTGTTCGCCGGTGATGACCGCACCACTTTTCTTACCAGATGTCATGGCTGGCGCGTCGTCATCCCCTTCACCGCGCCCATCCCTGCTGTCGAGGCCGCCGCGAAGCCGGCAGCGCATGCGCGATCGCTCTGCCCTACAGGCTTTACCGCATCGTGCAGCCGAACGCCAGGAGCCGCGCTTCGCTTGCGTGATGGAAGTCGGCGCCGGTTACGGCACCAGCCGATGAGCAGCGGGCAAGGGCTAGGCGAGCGTATCCACCTTGCTCTGTGGCGTCTCGCCGCCGGGGGCGGATTTCGCCACGCCGACCAAGGCGGGGCGCAGCAGGCGGTCGTGGATCACGTAGCCGGCCTGCATCACCTGCACCACCGTGCCGGCCGCGTGATCGTTGGTCGGCACTTCGAACATGGCCTGGTGGAAATTGGCGTCGAACTTCTCACCCATCGGCCAGATTCGCTTGACGGCCTGGCGCTCCAGCGCCGCGCTCAATTGCCGCTCGGTGGCGGAGACGCCCTCGTGCAGGTTCTTCAGCGCCTCGTCGGCTGCCAGGGCCGCGGCGGGAATCGCCTCCAGCGCACGTTGCAGGTTGTCGTTCACCTGCAGCACGTCGCGGGCGAAATTGGCGATCGCGTATTTGCCGGCGTCCTCGCGCTCGCGTTGCGCCCGGCGGCGTACATTCTCGGTCTCCGCCAGGGCGCGCAGCAACTGGTCCTTCAGCTGCGCGGCCTCGGCCCGGGCGGCCTCCAGCTGCTGTTCGGGCGTGCCGCCGGCGCCGGGGATCTCGGCGCCGGAATCGATCGGCGCCGCGTCGTTGGCGGCCGGCGGTTGCTGGTCCAAATGCTTCTCGTCGCTCATCCTGCGATCCAAATCAGGTCATTCCGGGAGTTTCGCCCCGCACGGGCGCTATATCGCGGGGCAAGGCAAAGATGGTCAATCGCTATTTGCGGTCAAGATGCGGCGTTAACCCAGGATGTCGCAGGCCGTTCCCAGCCGCCAGCCCGGCCTAGCCCAGCAGCCTTCCGATCACCTTGGCAGTGTGGTCGACCATGGGGATGATGCGGGCGTAGTTGAGCCGCGACGGGCCGATGACGCCGACCGCGCCGACCAGCTGCCGCTGGCTGTCGCGATAGGGCGAGATGACCGCCGAGCAGCCGGCCAACCCGAACAGGTCGCTCTGCGCGCCGATGAAGATCTGCACGCCATCGGCCTGGTCGGCGGCGTCGAGCAGCTTCAACAGCTGCTCCTTGGTCTCCAGCGCCGAGAACAGGGCGCGCAGCCGCTCCAGATCGCCCGCCTCCTGCACGTCCTCCAACAGATTGGCCTGGCCGCGCACGATCAGGGCGCTGTCGGTCTTGCCGCCATCGGCCCAGGTGGCGAGGCCGGCCTCGACCACCTTGCGGGTCAGCTCGTCCAGCTCGGCGCGCTGCTCGTTAAGCTCGATCAGGATGTTCTCGCGCGCCATGCCGAGGGTGCGCCCGACCAGCCGCGCGGTCAGGTAGTTGGTCGCCTCGATCAGGGTCGACATCGGCAGGCCGATCGGCACGTCGACCAGCCGGTTCTCGACCATGCCGCCCTCGGTCACCAGCACCACCAGGGCGCGGCCGGGCGCCAGATGCACGAACTCGATATGCTTCAGCGGCCGCTCGCTCTTCGGCGCCATCACCAGCCCGGCGCAGCGGGACAGGCCGGAGAGCATCATCGTCGCCTGCTCCAGCACGTCGGGCAGCGAGCGGCCCTTGGTGGCGCATTGCCCTTCGATCGCCTGGCGCTCATCGGCGGTGAGGCCGCCCACCTCCATCAGCCCGTCGACGAACAGGCGCAGGCCGAGCTCGGTCGGCAGGCGGCCGGCCGAGGTGTGCGGGGCGAAGAGCAGCCCGACCTCCTCCAGGTCCGACATCACATTGCGGATGGTGGCGGGGGAGAGGTGCCCCAGCTTGCGCGACAGCGTGCGCGAGCCGACGGGCTCCCCGGTCTCCACATAAGCGTCGACGATCAGGCGGAAGATCTCGCGCGAGCGCTCGGAGAGCTCGGCCAGCACGGTCCGGTGCTGGGCCAGGACGCCGCCGATCTCGCCGCTCTTGCCGCCTTTGGGAATGAATTGCATGGACTTAAGCCCTCGTCCTTTGCCGCCTCGAATCTAGGGAGGGGGTGCGGCGGCGTCAATGACCCGGCCCCGCTTGCCAGAATCGCGCCTGCCCAGCACCCTGGCGGCCATGAAGAAACCCCGCCCGAAAATCTCCCGCCGCCAGCGCCGCCGCCTGTCGGGCGAAGGCTGGGCCGGCGAGGGCGGCGCCGCGCCGGAGGCCGGGCCGCTGCCTTGCCCGCTCTGCCATCGGCCGATGATCCCCGGCCCCAGCCTCGACCGCCACCATCCGCTGCCGCGCAGCCATGGCGGGCAGGAGACGGTGACGATGCACAAGATCTGCCATCGCGCCATCCACGCCATGCTGAACGAGCGCGAGTTGGCGGAGGATTTTGGTGGGGAATTCGCCGATTTCGCCAAGCTGCGCGCACACCCGCCGCTGGCGCAATTCGTCGCCTGGGTGCGGAAGCGCCCGCCGGAATATTACGATCGGACCAGGTGGTCGAAGGCGCGACGGTTCAAGTGACGTCCTCACTTGTCATCCCGGCTCGCGCCGCGTAGCGGCTCGGCCGGGGCGACAAATGGGAGGCTTGGGTTCCGCGTAGACTCCGCCCCCGCCCGCGTGTAGCTTCCGGCGCACATTTCCAGGACCAAGGAACACCTCATGCGACCCTCCGGCCGTGCCGCCGATGAAATGCGCGCCGTCGAATTGCTGATCGACGTCAACCGCTATGCCGAAGGCTCCTGCCTCGCCAAGTTCGGCGAGACCCATGTGCTGTGCACCGCGTCCATCGACGAGAAGGTGCCGCCGTTCCTGCGGAATTCCGGCCAGGGCTGGGTCACCGCCGAATACGGCATGCTGCCGCGCTCGACCCACACCCGCACCGACCGCGAGGCGGCCAAGGGCAAGCAATCCGGCCGCACCCAGGAGATCCAGCGTTTGATCGGCCGCGCGCTCCGCACCGTCACCAACCTGAAGGGCTTCGGCGAGCGGCAGATCAAGATCGATTGCGACGTGCTGCAGGCCGATGGCGGAACGCGCACCGCCGCCATCACCGGCTCCTACGTGGCGCTCTATCTCTGCTTCCGCCACATGAAGAAGCTGGGCGCGGTGAACGACATTCCGCTGATCGACCAGGTGGCGGCGGTCTCCTGCGGCATCCATCAGAAGAGCGCGGTGCTCGACCTCGACTATGCCGAGGATTCGACCGCCGAGGCCGACGCCAATTTCGTGCTGACCGCCAAGGGCGGCATCATCGAGGTGCAGGGCACGGCGGAGCGCGAGCC
>JAEUKU010000232.1 GCA_016794075.1 Rhodospirillaceae bacterium | reverse complement strand
TCGAAACAGCCGATTATTACGCCGTTTCCGCGATTCGCACCATCACAAAACACGTCGCAGGCCGCGGCGCGACTCGCTGGAAAGCCCTGCGGGATGGGCCTTTCCGGCCTCTCGCTGCGGGGCGGACCTGTGCATAACATCACCGCCGGGGCCGCGCCGCGCATCGCATGCGCACGTTGGAAAGCCTTGCAGCAAGCGCATTCCCGCGCCGTTTTTCAAATGCTTGCACCACGATCTTGACTCAAACGATTCGCCGCGTGCACGCCGCGGCGGCGAAGCCCAGCGGCGATATCCGGCGCCATGCCCGGCGCGATGCCCGGTGCTTGAGACAAAATGCGCGCTTGTGATTGGGATCACAGGGCCCCGCGCGGTACCGGCGGGACAAGCCGGCCCGCATGCTCCGAGTCGCCGCGCGACGACAGGCGCTCGCGCCCTGGTCAACCACGTGCGCAAGCGCCGCGGCGAATCCGATCAGGCGTTGACCGCGCCGCGCCAGACGCGATCGCGATCAGCGCGCGATCACGTCGGTCACCAGCTTCGCCGGCGACCATTCGCGCTGCAGCTGGTCGAAGGTGCATTGTGCCGGCTTCTTGTCCGGGCGCCAGCGCAGCAGCCGCGTGCCGTGACGGAAGCGCCCGCCGGTCACCTGGTCGTATTCCACCTCCACCACCAGCTTCGGCGCCAGCGGCTGCCATTCGCCGCTGCGCGCGGTGCTCCAGCGGCTGGGCCCGCCGGGCGCATCGCCGGTGAAACCGGGCGGCGCCACCAGCTTTTCCAACCTTCGGGTGAGCGCGCCACGCTCCGCGTCCTTGATCGTCGCGGTGAAGCCGACATGGTGCAGCTTTCCTGACTTGTCGTAGAGGCCGAGCAGGAGGGAGCCGATCTCGCGCGTGTTGCCGAGATAGCGGAATCCGCCGACGACGCAATCGGCGCTGCGCGACCGCTTCACCTTCATCATCGCGCGCGCGCCCGGGAGATAGGGCCCGTCCAGCCGCTTTGCCACCACGCCGTCCAGCGCGCCGCCCGCCTTGTCGAGCCAGCGCGCAGCGACCGCCGCATCCTGGGTGAAGGGGGTGAGCCGCAGTGCCGGCTGGTCGCCGATCGCCGGGACGAACCGCTCGAGCATCGCCCGGCGGCGTGCAAAGGGCAGGTCCAGCAGCGCAGCTCCGGCGCCGAGGGCGAGGCAATCGAACAGGATGAACATGGCCGGCGCCTCGGCGGCCAGCCTGCGCACCCGGCTTTCCGCCGGATGCAGGCGGTCCTGCAGCGCGTCGAAAGACAGCGTGTCGCCCAGCGGGATGACCAGTTCACCGTCCAGCACGAAACGCTCCGCCGGCACGTTGCCAAGGGCGGCGACCATATCGGGGAAATAGCGGGCCAGCGACTTGCCCGCCTTCGACTGCAACTCCACCTGCGGCCCGGCACGATAGGCGATGCAGCGGAAGCCGTCCCATTTCGGCTCGAACTGCCAGCCGCGCTCCGTCGGCAAGCCGTCCACCAGCCGCGCCTCCATGGGCGGCGTGCCGAGCGGCACGGGCAGCGAGGCGAGGCCGACCCGGCGCCCGGTCGCGCCCGGCTTTGCCGCGCCCCGCGCCTGCCGCCCCGCCGGCGCCTCGGCGGCGGCGGTTCGGTCGCCGGATCTGCCGTGCGGCCGGCGTTCGACGCCGGATGAGCGGGACTTGTTCACGGGCGGCGTGCTCGCTGGCTATCGGTGACATGCGTCGTCCAGCAGGGAATGGGCGTTTCCGGCTTCGGTTCCGCCCCGCTTCCGGCGCGGAGCCCGGCCGATGGCGGCGCCTGTCCCGACCTGGTCGGGCGGCATGGCGCCGCCCCGCCGATGCCGCGGGCTCCACCGGGCATCGGCTGGCGCGGATTTCCGCCGGAAATCGAGCTATTCGCCGGCGATTCGCCCGGCGGGGGCCCGCCACCCCCTTCCCCCGGCTTTCGCGGCTATGGCATAATGCGCCAGCCGCAATCGGGATGCCCGATTGCGTGTTTTCATTTTCGGCCAACAGCGACAGGAGCTTTCCATAGCCAGATTGCCTGCCCAGGAACCCGCGCCGTCCCGCAATGACGGACCGCGCGTCAATCACCAGATCAATGTGCCGCAGGTCCGCCTCGTCGGCGAGAATGGCGACATGATCGGCGTCGTGACCACCCGAGAGGCCATCAGCATGGCCCAGGAGGTCGGCCTGGATCTGGTGGAGGTTTCGCCCAACGCCACGCCGCCGGTCTGCAAGATCCTCGATTTCGGCAAGTTCAAATAAGAGGAGCAGAAGCGCAAGAACGAGGCGCGCAAGAAGCAGAAGGTCATCGAGGTCAAGGAGATCAAGCTGCGCCCCGGCATCGACATCCACGATTACGAGGTGAAGATGCGCGCCGTTCACCGCTTCCTCGAGGAAGGCGACAAGGTGAAGGTGACCATGCGCTTCCGCGGTCGCGAGATGGCGCACCAGGAGCTCGGCGTGAAGGTGCTGGACCGGGTGCGGGCCGATCTGGAGGAGATCGCCAAGGTCGAGTCCGCGCCCAAGCTGGAAGGCCGGCAGATGATTATGGTGGTGGCGCCGAAATAAGCGTCGCTCAATTCGCGCACCTAGAAATTCCTAGCGACACCGAAGTGACAAACAGGCGCCGTGCAAACGGCGCCTGTTCTCTTGGATGGAGTCGCCCGGTACACCTCTGTACACGCCTGGCGCACTTCCTAAAGCATCGCTGAGGGGGTTACAGTTGCAGCAGCTCGCAGATTTGGAGAGCCCGCCATGTCCGGGAGTGATCGCGTCGTCCCGCAGCCATGCGCATCGCAGCGCCGCTTCCGTTTCATCCGCGGCATCGCGACGATCGGTCGCCGATAATGGTCCGGCATCAACCCGCCGACGACGAGCGCAAGCTGCTGCGGCGCGAGACCGACATCGCGGCAATCCCCTCGCCCTTGCTGCGGCAGATCCATGAATACCTGGAGAGCAAGCGCGGGACGCGCGCCGTGCCCGCGTGGTCGGACATCGACCCGGCGGAGATCGTGCGGCTGCTGCCGAACATCCTCGTCGTGACCGTCGAATACGATCCGTTGCGCATCTTCTATCGTCTGGCCGGCACCCAGATCGTGGAGTTCCGCGGCGAGGTGACCGGCTACTATCTGGATTCCGTGCCCTGGAACATGCCGGCGACGCGCATGGCGGTGCAGGAATCCTACGAGATGGCGGTCCGGAGCCGGGCGCCGCTCTTCGCCGAGGCGGAGATCCGCACCATTCACGACACCCATCGCCGCATCTTCAGCGGCATCTGGCCGCTGGCGCCGGCGCCGGATGCGCCAATCGACCGCTGCATCGCCGCCGAGGATTACGGCACGCTTACCCGTGCCGATCTGCCCTGAATCCGCGGGCGCGCCGCTCAGCCGCCGAGCACGGTGCGCGCCAGCAGCAGGAAGTTGCGCGGGCTTTCGCCGACGCGGCGCACCGCATAGGGCCACCAGGCGCGGCCGAAGGGCAGATAGAGCCGCACCTCCTCGCCCGCGTCGCGCAGCGCCTGCTGCAGCAACGGGCGCACGCCATAAAGCATCTCGAAGCCGTATTCGCCCGGCTTCCAGCCGTTGACGCGCGCCAGATCGCGGATCTGCGGGATCAGCCTGTGGTCATGGGTGCCGAAGACTGGGCGGAAGCCGCGCGCCTTCGCCTCCGGCGCCAGCATCCGCGCGGCCAGCGCCAGATAGTTTGCGTCGATCGCCGCCGCGCCCTGGAACGCATGCGCGCCGGCATCCGCGAAGGCGCCCTTCACCAGCCGCACCATGCCGCCTTCGTCAATGATCGGCACCAGATCCGCCGCCGTGCGCTTGAGATAGGCCTGCAGGGTCTGTGCCACCGGCACACCGGCGGCAAGCAGATGCCGGCGCAGCACCAGGATGCGGTCGACATACGCCGCATCCTCCATGTTCAGCATCAGGACCGGCTGCTGCGCACCCGCCTCGGCCAGGGCGCGCAGCCGCTCGCCGATGCGCAGGGCGAGCGTCGCGCCGGCCGCGTCGTCGATGGCGTAGCCAAGCTGCGTGGCGTCGCAGGAGACGTGGACCTGCATCCGCGCCGCCGCCAGCGCTTCCGCAGCGGCGATTTTCTGCCGCCCGTTCTCGGCCACCAGGGCGGGATCCTCGACATACTCGCCGAGATAGTAGAGCGATGTCTTGAATCCGGCCCGCTCCAGCTCGCGCGCCACGGCGGTCGCCGCGGCGACATCGCCGCCGCCGACGAAGCGTCGCGCCAGCGCCGCCGCGGCGCGGTTGCCCTGCATCCAGCGCGTCACGCGCGGGCTGCGCGCGAGCGCGATCATCCAGCCCTGCCAGCGCCGCTTGAGCACGCTCAGGCTTTTGCGCGGATGGCTTCGAGGATCAGCCGGCCGCCGAGCAGGCCCACCACGGCGCCGGCGCAGCGGTCGATCCACAGCTTGGCGCCGAGATAGATCGCGCGCGGCCGTGCCGCCGAGAAGGCGCAGGCGACGATCGTGTACCAGCCCGCCTCCAGCGTGAAGATCAGCGGCAGCAGGGCCCAGAACATCCAGCCGGGGATCGGATTGGGCAGGAAGGCGGCGAAGACGCTGGCATACCAGATGGCGGTCTTCGGGTTGCTGATCTGCGTCGCGAAGGCGATGGCGAAGCTCCGGCGCCAGCCAGGCACCGCGACCGCCGCGCCGCCCGTCGTCGTCCCGGCGGCTGCGCTTAGCGGCGTCTTCGCACCGCGCCAGATGCGCCAGCCGAGATAGACGAGATAGGCGCCGCCGGCCGCTTTCAACATCAGGTAGAGCCACGCGACCTGCATCAGCAGCGCCTGCAGCCCGGCCAGGGCCAGGCCGGCGAAGATGAGGCCGCCGCAACCCATGCCGAGCGCGGCGGCGAGACCGTCGCGGCGCGACGACCCGGCCGAGGCGCGTACCACCACGACGAAGCTCGGCCCCGGGCTCATCGCGCCGACGGCGAGCGTGCCGAGGATGGACAACAGCGCCAGCAGGCTGGCGGGGATTTCCGGAGGCATGGCCGTTTCCTTCTATGTGCGGCGGGCAGGCGCAAGGGCATGCTTACACGCCATCACCGCCACCGCGCCACCTCCGGGTGCTCGCGCAGGAAATAGATGAGATCGAGCGGCGGCGGCGCCACCTCGGTCGAGGACAGCATCGCATGCGCCTGGCCGCGGTGATGGGTCTGGTGGTTGAAAACATGCGTCAGCACCTGGTCGACCGGAGTCTCCTGCGCCACGCCGGTCGTGGTCTTGTAGACGAGCGTCTCGCCGATCCGCTGCTCGCTGAGGCCGTCGACGAAGGCGACGATGCGCTGATCCATCGCCGCGCGTGCGGCGCGCAGGGCGGCGAATTCCTCGTGCAGGATCTGGTCGAGCCGGGTCAGGCCCGGCGGCGTGCCGCTGCCGTCCAGCCGTCCCATCCAGAAGCTGTCGCCCACCAGGATATGGTTGAGCGTGCGGGCGAGCGAAGGGAAGAAGCCCACCCGCGGGGCCGCGAAGGCCCGCGCCGGCAGCGAGCCGACCGCGTCGTAGATCTTCTCGTTGGCCCAGCGGTTATAGGCCGCCAGCCGCCGGAAATGCGCCTTCATCCCCAATGTCTCCATCCCCCTCTCGCGAGATCTGCTGTCGCGCGGCGCCGCGGGCGTGATGCCCGCGGAATGATCGGCCGCCGCGTTCCGCTCAGGCCTGCCAGAAATGCTTCTCCGCCTCGTGCTCGACATCGGCGCGGCTGACGCCGATATCCTTCAACATAGCATCGCTGAGCGCGGCCAGCTGCCGCCGGTCGCGGATGCGGTCGATCCAGTCGATCGGCGCCTCCACGGCGCGGCCGAGGATCGGAAGCAAGCCGGCGCTCACGCTCTGCGCCAAGCCATGACCCAGATTGTGACGGGGACCATAATGGGGAAGCAAAGAGAGAAGATGGCTGCTCATGACAACCTCCAAGGAGAGATGCCTGCGGGGATACGCATGATCCGGTGGTCCCCGGCAGACCGGGGGTGGGGCCGCGGCGCGGCGCTTCTCAGGGGTCGGGTGAGAGCGGACCGCCCCTGTCCATCGCGCCGCGCCTTGGACCCGGCGGCTGAACGACCGCCTTTCGATCCCGGCGCCTAGCGGCGCCAGAAGGGGGTGCTGGCCAGATCCTCGGCCTGGGTGCGGCTGAGGCCGATGTCGCGCAGCATGTGATCGTCGAGATCGGCGATGCGGCGCCGGTCCCGCATCCGCTCCAGCCACACGAAAGGTGCGGCGAACAGATTGCCGAGGACGTCGATCGCATCGGTACCGGGCCGGTGGATCGGCCGCTGGGAAGACTGGGAAGAGGCTTGGTAACTCATAATCCACCTCACATATTTCGCCTAGGTATTTAAGTGGCGTCATCGCCGTTGAGTTAGAGAATGAGCTTGATTTTCAGTCCGGACAAACGATAGTTTCTCAGACGTTCTGTTAGATATTTAGACGCATCAAGGAGCGCCCCATGCGCCTCCCGCCGCTGAAATCCGTGCATTATTTCGAGGCCGCCGCCCGGCTGCAGAGCTTCACCAAGGCGGCGCAGGAGCTGAATGTCACCCACAGCGCGATCAGCCATCAGATCAAGGCGCTGGAGGAATGGCTGGGCCAGCCCCTGTTCGAGCGCAAGACCCGCCAGGTGCGGCTGACCGATGCCGGCAAGCGTTTCATCGGCCCGGTCAAGAGCGCCTTCGAGCAGCTGAGCGACGGCGCGGCGGAGATCCTGCGCTACGGCAAGGACCGGCCGCTCACCGTCACCGCCTTGCCCTCGCTGTCGGCGAAATGGCTGGTGCCGCGGCTCTCGGATTTCCAGCGCAAGCATCCGGAGATTCAGGTGCGCCTTTCCGCCACCTCGTCCGTGGAGCAGGTCGGCGCCCGCGACATCGACATCGGCATCCGCTTCGGGCGCGGCGGCTGGGACGGGCTCGAATCCGAATTGCTGGCGCCCAACATCGTGTTCCCGGTGTGCAGCCCGGCGCTGCTCACCCCCGACCGGCCGATCAACGATCCGCGCGACGTGTTGAAATACCCGCTGCTGACCGACATCGACTGGATGCGCTCGGGCTACGACGAATGGGCGGAATGGACCGCCGCCGCCGGGATCAACGACAACCGCGTGCAGTCCAATCTCAGCCTCAACTACTCCAACCTGCTGATCCAGGCGGCGATCGACGGGCTCGGCATCGCCATGGGCAACGTCATCACCGCCGGCGACGACCTGAAGCACGGGCGCCTGGTCAAGCCGGTCGATTTCTCCGTCGACTTGAAGACCGGCTATTGGGTGGTCTACGGCAAGGGCGCCTTGAACCAGCCGAAGATCCGCGCCTTCCGCGACTGGGTGATGGAGCAGGCGCATGGCCACGCCGAATCCTGCAAGGATTGCGGCTGATCGAAACCAAGCGGGGGTTCTCCGAATGAAGCGTGTGGTGGTGGCGGCGCTGCTGGTGCTGGGCGCCGTGACTTTCGCGGCGGCCGAGGAGCCGCGTCAGCGGGTGATGAGCATTCCCCTCGACATGCCGCTGGAAGCCGATCTCGACGGCGAATATCTCGAAGGCATCTACCAGGAGAAGCTGGCGGGCGAGCTGCGGGACAGCGTGCTCATCGAGGCGCCGATCCAGCACATCGAGAGCGGCTTCACGGAGAACCGCCGGCTGCAACTGTGGTTCTCCGCACGCGAGGATGGAAGGCGCGTGTTCTGGGCGCACCTCACCCAGAGCTTCGGCGAGGGCCGCGAGCAGGCGCCTGAGCAGGTGCTCACCAATTTCGAAGCGACCTATGGCAAGCCGGACGTGGTGCGGACTCGCAAGAGCGAGAGCAGCGGTTCCTGGGTCCTGCTGAAGCTCGATCCGCGTCTGCCGGAGACGCGCCGCGCGGCGATGCTGCAACAGCTCGAGGCCGCCTTCAACCCCACGGCGGACGAGATCGGCGATTTCCTGTTCCTCGACATGCGCGACCGGGCGAAGCTCCTCGGCAGCGACTTCCGCGGCGCGATCCTCAGCTTCACCGCCTTCCAGGGCAAGGTCGCCGCCCAGCGCATCGAGCTCCTCGACCTCGCGCGCGCGGCGACGGTGCTGAATCTGGTGCAGTAGAAATCGGTCGTAGCCGGCCAAAACCGAGTGTGGACTGCAGACCCGTTCGTCATCCCGGCGCTCCCCTCGGGTCAAGCCCGAGGGTCGGCCGGGATGACGACCAATGGTTGGAGCAAACCCTAGAACGACGAATTCGGCCCTTTGAGGAACTCCGCCTCCTCTTCCGTCGTCTCACGCCCCAAAGCCTCGTTGCGGTGGGGAAAGCGGCCGAAGCGCCGGATGATGTCGCGGTGCTTGTGGCCGTATTCCAGATAGGCTGCCGCACTGTCGCCGAACTCGCGCAGGCAGCCTTCGATGAGCGCGATGAAGCGGTCCTGGTCGGCCATCGTCTCGCCATGCTCGAAGGGCAGATAGAAGAACACCCGGTCGGGGAAGGGAAAGCGCCGGTCGAAGCCGCGCGCCACCGCTTCCGCCGCGATCTCGCGGGCCAGCGGATCGCCGAGGAAAGCCTTGGCGCTGCCGCGGTGGATATTGCGCGAGAACTGGTCGAGCAGCAGCAGCAGCGCCAAGGCCCCTTCGGGCGCGGCGCGCCAGGCGGCCAGCCCGCCCAGCTGCGCCTCATGCACCAGCTTGCCGAAGCGCGTCGCGATCTCGGCATCGAAATCGCGGTCCTTCTCGAACCACAGCTTGCGCGCCCGGTCCGAGAACCAGAACTGCAGCACCTCGCGCGGATTGCCCATCATTCCTCGTTCAGCTTCAGCACCCGCTGGATCGCCGGCCGCGCCGCAACCAGGTCGGTCAGGCGCTTCACCGCGGGGAAACGCTCGTAGATCCCGGGGCAGGACATCTGCCAAGTGGACAGCATATGGGCGAAAAGGTCGGCGGCGCTGAAACGCGCGCCCAGCAGGTACGGCCCATGCGCCGCGAGATGCGCGTCGATGCGGCTCCACAGCGCTGCGATCTCTTCCAGCGCCACCGCCTTCACCGAAACCTCGGCGGAAACGTCGGCGACCCGTTCGGGATAATAGAAGCGCAGCATCGCCGGCTGCAGCGTGTTGGTAAGGTGCACCAGCCACTGGTAGAAATGCCCGCGCGCCATCTCGTCCGGCCCCGGCGCCAGCTTCGCCGCCGGATGACGGTCGGCGATGAACATGGCGATGGCGGCGGATTCGAACAGCACGAAGCCGCCCTCGGCCACCAGGGTCGGCACCTTGCCATAGGGATTGAGCTTCAGGTACTCCGCCGCGCGCGTCGCGCCAGCATCGACGCTGGTCAGCTTGAGGTCGTAGCGGGCCCCGGATTCCTCCAGCACGCCATGCGGCGCCATGGAGGCGGAGCCGGGCGACCAATAGAGCGTGTACATCGATGTCCCCTGATCCTGAGCAGCCGGCGCCACGCTACTCAATCCGCGACCAAAACAAAACCGGGCCAAAACAAAACCGGGGCCTCGCGGCCCCGGTTCGTCGTCTGCACTGCTCTGCTGCGTTAGCGGCGGTCGCCGAGGAACTGCAGCATGAACAGGAACAGGTTGATGAAGTCGAGGTAGAGGTTGAGGGCGCCCATCACCGCCTTCTTGGTGCCCACTTCGGCGCCGTCGCCCTCCCAATACATCTCCTTGATCTTCTGCGCGTCATAGGCGGTCAGGCCGGTGAAGACCAGCACGCCCACCACCGAGATGGCGAATTGCAGCGCCGAAGAGGCCAGGAAGATGTTGACCACCATGGCGATCAGCAGGCCGAACACGCCCATGATCAGGAACGAGCCGAGCCCGCTCAGGTCGCGCTTGGTCGTGTAGCCATAGAGCGCCATGCCAGCGAAGGTCGCGGCGGCGATGAAGAAGGTGCGCGCCACCGATTCGCCGGTATAGACGACGAAAATCGAGGCCAGCGACAATCCCATGACGCCGGAGAAGATCCAGAACACCAATTGCGCGGTCGAGGCGCGCATGGAGTGGATCTTGAAGCCGAACAGCATGGCGATGCCAATCGGCGCCAGAAACACCACCCATTTAAGCGGCGTGCCGAAGACCAGGCCGAGCATGGTCTCGCTCTGCGCGGTGAAGAATGCCACCAGGCCGGTGATGGTCAGGCCCAGGGCCATGTAACCGAACACCTTCTGCATGTAGGCGCGCAGGCCGAGATCCATCTCGGCAGCCTGCGCCCGCCCCTGCACGGTGCGGTTCAGGTACTCTCGCTGTGGTCCGATGGCCATCGTTCGCTCCTTGTTCCAACCCAGGCTGTCCAGGGGCGTCTAATCCCCAAGTTCCGCGCTTTAATATGAGGATGTCCCCGGCTTCCTTCAATGCCAATCGGAACGGCGCGGGGACGGATTCCAATCCCCATCGGCCACGAATTAACCCCTAGGGAAGCTTGGATTTGGCCGGGATTCGGGCCCGCACCGCCAGCGCGAGAACCCCCTTGCGGGACCGGGCGGCGGGCGGCGATAAAGCGGCCACCCGGCAGCGCCGGGGCCGCAGCCAGCCCGCCAGAGCGAAAGCACCTTAGAATGACCCGCAAGTCCAACCGCATCTTTTCCGGCGTGCAGCCGACCAACAACCTGCATCTCGGCAACTACCTGGGCGCGGTCCGGAACTGGGTCCGGATGCAGAAGGACTACGAGTGCATCTTCTGCGTGGTCGACCTGCACGCCATCACCCTGTGGCAGGAGCCGGCGGCGCTGCGCCAGAACACCCGCGAGGTGGCGGCCGCCTATATCGCCTCGGGCATCGACCCGGACGCCTCGATCATTTTCGCCCAGAGCCAGGTCTCGGCCCATGCCCAGCTGGCCTGGATCCTGAATTGCGTGGCCCGGCTCGGCTGGCTCAACCGCATGACCCAGTTCAAGGAGAAGGCCGGCAAGAACCGCGAGAACGCTTCGGTCGGGCTCTACGCCTATCCGGTGCTGATGGCGGCGGACATCCTGGCCTACAAGGGCACCCATGTGCCGGTCGGCGAGGACCAGAAGCAGCACCTGGAGCTCGCCCGCGACATCGCCCAGAAGTTCAACCACGACTACAAGGTCGACTTCTTCCCGCTGCCCGAGCCGGTCATTGGCGGTCCGGCGACCCGCGTCATGTCGCTGCGCGACGGCGCCAAGAAGATGTCGAAATCGGATGAGAGCGACTACAGCCGCATCAACATGACCGACGATGCCGACACCATCGCGCTCAAGTTCCGCAAGGCCAAGACCGACCCCAACGCGCTGCCTGGGCCGGAAAGCCTGGACGAGCGCGGCGAGGTAAAGGACGAGGCGCTGGCGGCGCGGCCCGAGGCGTTCAACCTGCTGTCGATCCATGCGGCGCTCTCCGACGCCAGCCTGTCCGAAACGGTCAATCGCTTCGCCGGCATGGAGTTCTCCAGGTTCAAGGGCGAGCTGACCGATCTGGCCGTCGCCAAGCTCGGCCCGATCAACAGCGAGATGAAGCGCCTGCTCTCCCACCCCGACGAGATCGACGCCCTGCTGCGCAAGGGCGCCCAGCGCGCCCAAACCATCGCCCTGCCGGTACTGCGCCAGGTCGAGGAGATCGTCGGGTTCCTGCATTGAGCGGTGTCCAATCCCCTCCACCGGCCAACGGCCGGGGAGGGTCAGGGAGGGGGCACCGGCGTTGAGGGCGCCGGCGTTTCGATCGCGAATAGCCTTCGCTTGCTGCCCCCACCCCTGCCCGCCCCGTTTCGGGGGCGGGAGTCGGAAGCTGAACTTGCCACCCGGCCGCAGCGACACCATTTGCTGAGAGGCTATAATGGCCCGCCCCGCGCGCAGAACTTGGCCCTGGAGTTTCCCGTCATGACCGCCGATCCCTTCCTCGACAGCCCGGCCGAGACGCCTGCACTGCCGGGGCGCGGCCGGCGCTGGCTGCGGCGGGCCAAGTGGACC
>JAEUKU010000211.1 GCA_016794075.1 Rhodospirillaceae bacterium | reverse complement strand
AGAAAGCCGGTGAGGACCGAGACCGGCAGCCGTTCCAGCCCTGTCTGTTCCGGCTCGCTCATGACCGCCGGGACTTCAGCCCATGCAGAGTGTAAAGGCCGAGGGTGAACAGCAGGAAGGCGCCGGCCTGGTGCGCGACCGCGAGGGGCAGCGGCACCAGCAGCATCAGCGTCGCGATGCCCAGCGCCGCCTGCAGCAGGAGCCCGAGCGGCAAGTAGTGGAACCGCCGGCGCAAAGCGTTCGGCAGGCCAAGGCGGCGCGCCCGCACCACCAGCGATATGAGCGCGACGGCGACGAACCCCGCCATCAGCCGGTGCAGGAACTGCACCATCGCCGGGTTCTCGGTGAAATTGACCCACCAGGGCGCAAGGTGGAACAGATCCGGCGCGATCCAGTGCTCGCCCATCATCGGGAAGTTGTTGTAGATGAGCCCGGCGTCGAGACCGGCGACGAAGCCGCCGATGGCGATCTCAAGGACGATCAATGTGGTCATCATCACGCCGTGCCAGTGCAGCGAGTCGCGCTGCGCGGCGGACAGCGCGTGGTCCCCCGGTTGCAGCAGATTGAGCGCCTGCCACAGCAGCAGCCCGTAGATCAGCAGGGCCAGCATCAGATGCGCCACCAGCCGGTACTGGCTGACATCGGTGCGCTCGGCGAAGCCGCTCATCACCATGATCCAGCCCATCAGGCCCTGCAGGCCGCCCAGTGCGAAGATGGCGAGCAGCCGCCCGGCACGGCGGCCGCGCAGATGGCCGCGCGCCCAGAACCACAGGAAGGGCAGCAGGAAAGCCACGCCGATCAGCCGGCCCCACAGGCGGTGCAGATACTCCCACCAGAAGATCGCCTTGAACTCCTCGAGCGCCATGCCGGCATTGACCAGCTTGTATTCGGCGATCTGGCGGTAGATGGCGAAGACGCGCTCCCACTCCGCATCGCTCAGCGGCGGGATCGCCCCGAGGATGGGCCGCCATTCCATGATCGAAAGACCGGATTCAGTCAGGCGGGTGACGGCGCCGAGCATCACCTGGACCAGCACCATGGCGGAGAGCGCCAGCAGCCAGCGCCCCATGGCGCGATCCGCCGCCATCGGGCGCGTCCGCGCTGCGGCGATCTTTGCGGTTCCGACGAATGACACGGGATACCCTTCGCCCTGCTCAAAATCGGCGCGACCTTAGCGCAGCCGGCCGGTCTTGGCAGTGGGAAATTCGGCTCCCTGTGAAGGTAGTCAGGGGTGGCGGCGGTATTTCGCCGGCAGCAGGTCCTCGACAGGAACGCGTTCCAAGGCTCCGTCCCGGTCCAGGATCACCACCGCGCCCGGCGCAAAATCCGTCAGCATCTCGCGGCAGATGCCGCAGGGCGAGACGACCTTGCAATCCTGATGCTGCTCGCGCGGCCGGGGATGGCGGACCGAGACGATGGCCTGGATGCCGGTTTCGCCGGCCACCTTGGCCTGGCCGAGCGCCACCGCTTCGGCACAGACCGAGGCGCGGCCGACATAGGTATCCAGATGCAGGCCGGTATAGACCTTGCCCGACGCCCCCCGCACGGCGCTGGCGATGTGGTGCCGGTTTTCGATATAACGGTTGAGAATCAATTGCTTGGCTTGATCGATCAGCTCGCGGTCCTGATCTGTCGGCGGTGCCGGCGGTGTCATCCGAATATCCATCAATATATTGTGGGTATCAGCTGGTCAGGACCATTTGTGAAAGATGAAGAAAGCGGCGGCGGCGATCAGCCCGAAACCCACCATGTGGTTCCAGCGCAGCCCCTCGCCAAGATAGAACCAGGAAAAGCCGATGAACACGGTGAGGGTGATGATCTCCTGGATCGTCTTCAGCTCGGCGGCGGAATAGGTGCCGTGGCCGAACCGGTTGGCTGGCACGGCAAAGCAATACTCGACGAAGGCGATGCCCCAGCTGACGAGCACCACGATCCAGAGCGGCGTGTCCTTGAACTTGAGGTGCCCGTACCAGGCGAAGGTCATGAAGACATTGGAGACGGTGAGCAGGAGGATGGGCGTCAGGGCGGCGGGCATGGGGCTCGTTCGGGTTGCGGAATCAGCCGCACTATACCGATGTCGCGTTAGAATTGCAGGCAGAGCCTGAGCGATTCGTAGAGCGCCGCGTGAATGTTCCGGCTGGCGACCGCGTCGCCGACGCGGAACAGCTGGAACTTGCCCTGCGGGTTGCGCACCAGATTCTGCGGCCGATTGGCGATGAAGGAATCGAGGTCGATCTCGCCGCGATTGCTGGATTGTGCCTTGAGCCCGAAATAGGCCTCCGCCGCCGGCAGAGTGCCATGCTCGGCGATCACCTGGTCGACCCGGCGCTCGCTTTCCGACTTGTCGTAGTCGTTGAACAGCACCGCCACCAGCTTGTTGCCATCGCGGCGGATGCCCTTCAGGTGATGGTTGACGGTGATGGTCGCCTTGGCCGCGTAGAGCGCCTTGTAATAGGCCGGATAGTTGAGCCCGCCGACATCGACGCCGACCAGCCGCTCCGGCGTCACGTATTCGAGCCGGGCGCCCTGATTGACCACGAATTCGCCGAGGGTCGTGCCCTCATGCCCACCGTGGTTGTCGTAGACCAGCACCTCCGGCGCCACCTTCGCCTGGCCGCCCAGCACGTCCCAGGGCGAGGTGGCCAGCTCGGCGCCGAATTGCAGGCGGCCCGCATTGGGCAGGCCGCCGGTGGCAATCACCACGATGTCCGGGTTTTCCGCGAGCACGTCGGCCGGCTCGGCATAGGCGTTGAAGCGGCAATCGACGCCGAGCGCCGCGACCTCCGCCGCCAGCCACTCGGCGATGCCGACGATCTCGCGCCGGCGCTGCAGCTTGGCGGCGAGCAGGATCTGCCCGCCCGGCTTGTCGGCCGCTTCGAACAGCACGACCCTGTGGCCGCGCAGGGCGCTGACCCGCGCCGCTTCCAGCCCCGCCGGCCCCGCCCCCACCACGACGATCTTCTTCGCCGGCCCGGTCGATTTCGGGACCACGTGGGGCATCGTCTCTTCGCGCCCGGTGGCCGGGTTGTGCAGACACAGCGCCTCGCCGCCCTGGTAGATGCGGTCGATGCAGTAGCCGGCGCCGACGCAGGGGCGGATGCGGTTCTCTTCTCCGCGCATGATCTTGGCGACGATGTGCGGGTCGGCCATGTGCGCCCGGGTCATGCCGATGAGATCGACGGCGCCGGAGCTGATGGCGTGGCGCGCGGTGGCGACGTCGTTGACGCGCGCCGCCTGCATCACCGGCAGCTTCACGGCCTGCTTCACCGCGCGCGCCAGATCGAGATGCGGGCCGGCTGGAGTGCCCATGCCGGGAATGACGTGCGACAGCGCCTCGTCGGTGCCGATATACCCCTGGATCACGTTGATGAAGTCGATGAGGCTGCTTTCCGCCATGATCTTGGCGATCTGCAGGCCCTCTGAGCGCTTCAGGCCATTGTCGATGGTCTCGTCGATCACCATACGCAGGCCGACGATGTAGTCCTCGCCCACCTGACGGCGGATCTCCTTCAGCACGTCGAAGCTGAAGCGCAGGCGGTTTTCCATGCTCTGCGGGCCGTATTCGTCATCGCGCTCATTGGTGTTGGGCGACCAGAAGGCGTCGAACAGATGGCCATAGGCCTCGATCTCGATGCCATCGAGGCCACCGTCGCGGCAGCGCCTCGCGCCGGCGCCATAGGCCTTCACCGTGCGCTCGAAATCGAAATCCTCCATCTCCTTGGGGAAGGCGCGATGGGCCGGCTCGCGCACCGGCGAGGCGGAGATGACCGGCAGCCAATGCTCCTTGGCCCAGGAGGTGCGGCGGCCGAGATGGGTGATCTGGCACATCACCGCCGCGCCATGGGCGTGGACCGCGTCGGCGAGTTCCTTGAACCAGGGGATGATGGCGTCGCTGCCGACATAGAGATTGCCGAAGGCCTGCGGCGAATCCGGGGCGACGATGGAGGACCCGCCGATCATGGTCAGCGCCACGCCGCCCCTGGCCTTCTCTTCGTGGTAGAGGCGGTAGCGCGTCTTGGGCAGCGCCTCTTCCGAATAGGCCGGTTCATGCGACGTGCTGATGATGCGGTTCTTCAGCGTCAGGTGCTTGAGCCGGAACGGCTCCAGAAGCGGATCGGCCATGCCCCGAAACGTCCTTCTCCCAGGCAATAATCACGGCCGAGTCTAGGCAAGCGCCGCGCCAGCGGCAAACCGGAACTCGATCCGTTCCCCGGCGAAAAAGCAAAACGTCGTTTGCCCCGGGGTGCCGCGCAACAAGGCTGCGCCGGCCTTGCGGCGTTTCGCCCGAAGATTACCCGCAGCCGCTGCCCTTGCCGCGCCCGGCATTGCCATTACAATGCAGCCAAAACCGGGCGCAATTCCTAAGCCGCGCCGATCTGGGAGCCCCTGCCTGATGGATCTGCGATCCCTGGAATTCGACCTCGGCGAGACGGCGGAAGCCCTGCGCGAGAGCGTGCGCGGTTTTGCCGCAGCGGAGATCGCTCCACGCGCGGCGGAAATCGACCGTCAGGACGATTTCCCCGCCGATTTGTGGCGCAAGTTCGGCGAGATGGGCCTGCTCGGCATCACCGTCGAGGAGGAATATGGCGGCTCGGGCATGGGCTATCTGGAGCATGTCATCGCCATCGAGGAGCTCTCCCGGGCCTCCGCTTCGGTCGCCCTCTCCTACGGCGCCCATTCCAACCTCTGCGTCAACCAGATTCGCCGCAACGGCAGCGAGGCGCAGAAGCGCAAGTATCTGCCCAAGCTGATCTCCGGCGAGCATGTCGGCGCGCTCGCCATGAGCGAGCCGGGCGCCGGCTCCGACGTCGTCTCGATGCGGCTGAAGGCCGAGCGGCGCGGCGACCGCTATGTGCTGAACGGCACCAAGATGTGGATCACCAACGGCCCCAACGCCGACATCATCGTGGTCTATGCCAAGACCGATGCCGAGGCCGGGCCGAAGGGCATCACCGCCTTCATCTTCGAGACCAGGACCAAGGGCTTCCACGTCGCGCAGAAGCTGGACAAGCTCGGCATGCGCGGCTCCAACACCGGGGAGCTCGTCTTCAACGAATGCGAGGTGCCTGCGGAGAACGTGCTCAAGGCCGAAGGCAAGGGCGTCAACGTGTTGATGAGCGGCCTCGACTACGAGCGCGCCGTGTTGGCCGCCGGACCGCTCGGCATCATGCAGGCGGCGATGGACGTGGTCATTCCCTATATCCACGACCGCAAGCAGTTCGGCCAGCCCATCGGCACCTTCCAGCTGATGCAGGGCAAGATCGCCGACATGTATTCCACGTTGTCGGCCTGCCGCGCCTATTGCTATGCGGTGGCGAAGGCCTGCGACAGCGGCAAGATCACCCGCAAGGACGCCGCCGGCGTCATCCTCTATTGCGCGGAGAAGGCGACCTGGATGGCGCTGGAAGCGCTGCAATGCCTGGGCGGCAACGGCTACATCAACGACTATCCCACCGGAAGACTGCTGCGCGACGCCAAGCTCTATGAGATCGGCGCGGGCACCAGCGAGATCAGGCGTATGCTGATCGGCCGCGAAATCTTCAACGAGACCGCCTGAACCGCAGATGACCATCCTGAAAAGCGAGATCGACACCCGGTCGGAAGCATTCCAGCGCAACCGCGACGCCATGCAGGCGCAGGTCGACGAGGTGCGCCGCGTCGTCGACAAGATCAAGCTCGGCGGCGGCGAGGCGGCACGGGCCAAGCACCTGGCGCGCGGCAAGCTGCTGCCGCGCGACCGCATCCGCGGTCTGGTCGACCCCGGGGCGCCGTTCCTGGAATTCTCCCAGCTCGCCGCCTACCGGCTCTATGACGACGACATCCCGGCCGCCGGCATCATCACCGGCATCGGCCGGGTGGCGGGGCGCGAATGCGTCATCGTCGCCAACGATGCGACGGTGAAGGGCGGCACCTATTATCCGGTCACGGTGAAGAAACACCTGCGCGCGCAGGAGATCGCGCGCCAGAACAACCTGCCCTGCATCTATCTGGTCGATAGCGGTGGCGCCAACCTGCCGAACCAGGACGAGGTGTTTCCCGACCGCGACCATTTCGGCCGCATCTTCTACAACCAGGCGACCATGTCGGCGGCCGGCATCCCGCAGATCGCCGTCGTCATGGGCTCCTGTACCGCCGGCGGCGCCTATGTGCCGTCGATGTCGGACGAAAGCATCATCGTCAAGAACCAGGGCACGATCTTCCTGGGGGGACCACCGCTGGTGAAGGCCGCCACCGGCGAAGTCGTCACGGCCGAAGACCTGGGCGGCGCCGACGTGCATTCGCGGCAATCCGGCGTCACCGACCACTATGCCGAGGATGACCGCCACGCGCTGGAGATCGCGCGGTCGATCGTCGCGCATCTCAACCGCGTAAAGTCCGTGTCGCTGGATCTCGCCGCACCCGAGGAACCGCTCTACGATCCGCGGGAGATATACGGCATCGTCCCGGCCGATGCGCGGCATCCCTATGACGTGCGCGAGGTGATCGCCCGCCTCGTCGACGGCAGCCGCTTCGACGAGTTCAAGAAGCTCTACGGCACGACGCTGGTGACCGGCTTCGCCCGCATCTGGGGCTATCCCGTGGGCATCGTCGCCAATAACGGCATCCTGTTCTCCGAATCGGCGCTGAAGGGTGCCCATTTCGTCGAGCTCTGCGCCCAGCGCGGCATTCCGCTGCTGTTCCTGCAGAACATCACCGGCTTCATGGTGGGGCGGAAATACGAATCCGGCGGCATCGCCAAGGACGGTGCCAAGATGGTGACCGCCGTCTCCTGCGCCCAGGTGCCCAAGCTCACCCTGCTGATCGGCGGGTCCTTCGGCGCCGGCAATTACGGCATGTGCGGTCGCGCCTTCGGGCCCCGCTTCCTGTGGATGTGGCCGAACGCGCGCATCTCGGTCATGGGCGGCGAGCAGGCGGCCAACGTGCTGGCCCAGGTGAAGCGCGACGGCATGGCCTCCCGCGGCGAGGATTGGCCGGCGGAGGCCGAGGAGCAGTTCAAGGCGCCGATCCGCGCCCAATACGAGGCACAGGGCCATCCCTTCTATGCCGGGGCCAGGCTCTGGGACGACGGCCTGGTCGACCCGGCGGAGGCGCGCACCACCATCGCCCTCGGCCTCTCGGCTGCGCTCAACGCGCCGATTGAGCCGACCCGCTTCGGCATCTTCCGGATGTGAGCATGGCCGGCTATCTCGACATCGCGACGGCGAACCAGGTCACCACCATCCGGATGAACCGGCCGGAGAAGCACAACGCCTTCGACGAGACGCTGATCGCCGAACTGACCGCCGCCTTCCGTGCCGCCGGCAAGGATGACGCCGCGCGCGTGGTCGTGCTGAGCGCGGCGGGCCAGAGCTTTTCCGCCGGTGCTGATCTCGACTGGATGCGGCGCATGGCCGACCAGGCGCACGATGCCAATGAGCGCGACGCCCTGGCGCTGGCCGAGCTGATGGCCGCCATCGATGGCTGCCCGAAGCCGGTGCTGGGCCTGGTCCAGGGCGCGGCCTTCGGCGGCGGCGTGGGACTCGTCGCCTGCTGCGACATCGCGATCGCGGCAACGGAAGCGACCTTCTGTCTCTCCGAAGTGCGGCTCGGCCTCATCCCGGCGGTCATTTCGCCCTATGTCGCGGCGGCGATCGGAGCGCGCGCCTGCCGGCGCTATTTCCTCACCGCCGAGCGTTTCGATGCGCAGACGGCCCTCAACCTGGGGCTGGTGCATGAGGTGGTGCCGGCGGCGGAGTTCGACGCCGCAAGCGACCGCATGCTGGGCCAGCTGTTGAAAGGCGGTCCGCAGGCGCAGCGCGCCGCCAAGGATTTGATCGCCCATGTCGCGGGCGCGCGGATCGACGAGAAGCTGATGCGTGACACCGCCCGGCGCATCGCCGCGGCGCGCGCCTCGGCCGAGGGCAAGGAGGGCCTCGCCGCCTTCCTCGCGAAACGCAAACCGAACTGGCAATAGGACCCCGACCCGTGGCGATGTTCCGCAAGATCCTGATTGCCAATCGCGGCGAGATCGCCTGTCGCATCATGCGCACGGCGCGGCGGCTCAATGTCGCGACGGTCGCGGTCTATTCCGAGGCCGACGCGAGCGCGCTGCATGTCGAGATGGCGGACGAGGCGGTGCTGCTGGGCCCCGCGCCGGCGGCGCAAAGCTATCTCGCCATCGATAAGGTGATCGCCGCCGCCGTGGCGACCGGCGCCGAGGCGATCCATCCGGGCTATGGCTTCCTCTCCGAGAATGCGCGCTTCGCCGAGGCCTGCGCCAAGATGGGCATCGCCTTCATCGGCCCGCCGGCTTCGGCCATTCACGCCATGGGATCGAAATCGGAATCGAAGAAACTGATGGAGGCGGCCGGCGTGCCGCTGGTGCCCGGCTATCACGGCGCCGAGCAGGCCGATTCGCACCTGATCGCGGAGGCGATGAAGATCGGCTTCCCCGTCCTCATCAAGGCCTCGGCCGGCGGTGGCGGCAAGGGCATGCGCATCGTGCTCGAGGAGCGCGAGCTGCTGCCCGCCATCGAGGGCGCCCGGCGCGAGGCCAAGTCGGCCTTCGGCGACGAGCGCCTGCTGATCGAGAAATACCTGGAGCGGCCGCGCCATGTGGAAGTGCAGGTCTTCGCCGATTCGCTCGGCGAGGCGGTCTACATCCATGACCGCGACTGTTCGATCCAGCGCCGCCACCAGAAGGTGATCGAGGAAGCCCCCGCCCCGGGCCTCAGCGACGACACCCGCCGCCGCATGGGCGAAGCCGCCGTCGCGGCGGCGAAGGCCGTCGGCTATGTCGGCGCCGGCACGGTGGAGTTCCTCTATGCCGAGAGGCAGTTCTATTTCATCGAGATGAACACCCGGCTGCAGGTCGAACACCCGGTGACCGAGATGATCGCCGGCATCGACCTGGTGGAATGGCAGTTGCGCGTCGCCGCCGGAGAACCGCTGCCGGAGCGTCAGGCCGAGTTGCAGCGCTACGGCCATGCGATGGAAGTGCGGCTCTATGCCGAGGACCCGGCCAAGGGCTTCCTGCCCGCGACCGGCCGCATCGCGCACCTCGCCTGGCCCGCCAACGCGCCGCAGATCCGCATCGATTCCGGCGTGCGCGCCGGCGACCGCATCTCCACCTTCTACGATCCGATGATCGCCAAGGTGAT
Source organism: Rhodospirillaceae bacterium (assembly GCA_016794075.1). GTDB lineage: Bacteria > Pseudomonadota > Alphaproteobacteria > Dongiales > Dongiaceae > Dongia_A. Next base: position 1,595 of record JAEUKU010000211.1, on the reverse strand, counting down.
CGCCTGGGGCGAGGACCGCGCCATCGCCGCGCAGCGCCTGCGCCGCGCGCTGCAGGAAACCGAGCTGGCCGGGCTTGCCACCAATGCCGGCTTCCTGATCGAGGTTCTCGGCCATCCGGCCTTCCTGAAGGCGGAGATCGACACGGGATTCATCGAGCGCCACCGCGCCGAGCTGTTTCCCGCCTCGGGTACCGGCGGCGAAGCGACGCCCGACCGCGCCCTGGCGCTTGCCGCGATTTTCGCCGTGCTGAAGGACGGCGCCGCCAGCAAGGCGAAAGCGGCGGCCGGCGCCGATCCGCATTCGCCCTGGGCGGCCACCAACGGCTGGCGCGTCTTCGGGGATGGCGGCGCGTCGGTGCTGCTGCGTGATGCCGCCGGCAAGCGGCGCGAGGCGCGCATCGCCTTTTCCGGTCCGCGCTGGAGCATTGCCGTGGATGACGGCGCGCCCTTGAGTCTCACCGGTCCGGCGCTCGACGGCAACGCCCTCACCGCCGGAACCGATCACGGCCGCCTGCGCCTGACCGCGATCGAGGCGGACGGAACCGTCACGCTGATCGAGCGCGGCAAATCCTGGCGCATCGGCCGGGTCGACATCCTGGCCGAGGCCGAAGCCGCCACCGAGGGCCACGGCCATCTCGCCTCGCCCATGCCGGGCACCGTGGTGCGCGTGATGGCGGCGGCCGGCGATGCCGTGAAGCGCGGCCAGCCGCTGATGGTGGTGGAAGCCATGAAGATGGAGCACACCATCGCCGCCCATGCCGACGGCGTGGTGAAGGCGGTGAAGTTCCGCGCCGGCGATGCGGTCGCCGAGGGCGTCGAGCTGATCAGCTTCGAGGCCGGGTCGTGACCATCCCGAAACAGGTCCGCGTAGTCGAGGTCGGCCCGCGCGACGGGCTGCAGAACGAGGCCGCTCGCGTTCCGCTCGCGGTCAAGGTCGAGCTCATCGACCGGCTCTCCGCCACCGGCCTCAGGACCATCGAGGCCGGCGCCTTCGTCTCGCCCAAATGGGTGCCGCAGATGGCGGATTCGGCCGCGGTCCTGGCGCAGGTCAAGCAACGTCCGGGGGTGAGCTATCCGGTCCTGGTCCCTAACATGAAGGGCCTGGAAGCGGCACTGGCCGCCGGCGCGCAGGAGATCGCGGTGTTCGGCGCGGCCTCCGAGAGCTTCTCCCAGCGCAACATCAATTGCTCCATCGCCGAGAGCCTGGAGCGTTTCTCGCATGTCGCCGATGCGGCGCTTTCCGCCGGCTTGAAGGTGCGCGGCTATGTCTCCTGCGTGCTGGGCTGCCCGTATGAGGGCGAGATCGCGCCCGAGGCCGTGGCCCATGTGGCCGAGGCACTGATCGGCATGGGCTGCTACGAGCTGAGCCTGGGCGACACGATCGGCGTGGGCACGCCGGGCAAGGCCCGCCGCATGGTCGAGGCGGTGGCGGACAAGGTCGATTTGCAGCATTTGGCGGCGCATTTCCACGACACCTACGGCCAGGCGCTGGCCAACCTGCTGGCGGTGCTGGACCTGGGCGTCGCCGTGGTGGATTCCTCGGTCTCCGGCCTCGGCGGCTGCCCCTACGCGCCCGGCGCCTCGGGCAATGTCGC
>JAEUKU010000195.1 GCA_016794075.1 Rhodospirillaceae bacterium | reverse complement strand
GATGCTGGGCCGCGAACCGCTCTCGGCGCGCTGCCGCCACGAACAGCGCCGCCGCCAGCAGATAGAGCTGCGCCGACAGCAGGGCGAGGAAGTCCGCGGCGAAACGCCACGGCGCGCCCGCGGGCCAGCCGCCGAGATCCGCGGCCACCGCCGCCAGCTGAATGGCGAGCGCGAGCCAGAGCAGGCGCCGGACGATCCGCGGCATCGGCTCTCCGCGGGCCGCGAGGATCAGCCAGATGGCGGCCGCGCCCGCCACGATGGCTCCGCAGGCCGGCGGCAGCGAGCCGGTGGCGCCCAGCAGCTGCGCGGCCTGTGCGGCGGAGACCAGACCCAGCGGCGCCAGGGCGGCAAGCCACAGCCGGCGCGAGGCGACACCGGGGGCGCCGAGCGCCAGTCTGGTGCAGACGAGGAACGCGGTGGCGAGGGTCGCGATCCCGGTAATTGCGTCCGTCATCCACACCTGGGCGTGGCCCGGCGTCAGCAACCCGGCGAGTGCAACCAGCGTAGCGGCGCCCAGGACAATCAACAGGGCGCGGTGCGATTCAAGAAGGCTCATGCAAAGGTTCTATCCGTCACGCCTTGAAGCGATGCAACAGGCTTGCCCGCAGGGCCGGAGGCGAACGGCCGCTCGCACCAAGGCAGGTGTGCGGATGCGGGGCTAGCGTGCCCCGCTCGCCGATTGCGGCTTGTGGGCCAGGACGGCTTCCTTGTGATCCATCAGCTCCGGGAAGGCTTCCCCGGAATCGCCGTCCACCAGGGTCGGCATGCCGAACTGCTTCGGCCCCTCGTTCGCCCGTTCGATGATGTCGATGCCGGTATTGGTCTCATTCCGGATCCACGGCTCCAGTTTCTGGTCGATCTCCGGATTGACGAACAGCATCAGGGAGCAGCGCGGGTCGCGCCGACGGGAGTTTCGCACCTGATGATACATCGGCTTGATCTTGCCGCCGGTCATCAGCGTCAGCAGGCTGCCGGGCATGACGACCAGCTCGTCACCCTCGACTTCGGCGGGAATGAACTTGCCATCGACCTCGATTTCCAGGCCCGGCGCGTTTGCCTTCACCAGGGTGAGCAGATGCGCGTCCTCGTGCGAGTCCTGCAGCATCTCGGCGCTGTGGCGGAACGGTTCGTAGTAGTTAATCTGGACATAGGTGCCTCGGTAGAACCCCAGGTCGGGATGGCCCGGCGCCCATCTGTCGCGCATGGCCCCGAAGAGGCCGCGCACCAGGACCGACAGCTGGTCGGACACCTCGCGCAGGGCACCATGCAATTCGCACCCCGCCACCGCCGCCTCGACTTCCGCGCGGCCGCGATTGCGGTTCCAGGCGGAGAAGGATTCGGTCAGATCTGGGCGCTCCGGCACCTGGGAGTATTCCGGCCCCAGCTCGCGGTAGCCTTCGACGAAGGACTGCATCGAATAGGTCTGCTTCTCGACCTCGGGGCGGTTGAAGAACTCCCGGCCCAGGCCGTAGACCCGCTCGATGTCGCGCGCCAGCGCGTCGGTCAGGCGGATGCGGGCATAGCCCTTCTCCTCGAATTGCCGCACCAGGGGCGCGTAGTCGCGATCGTCGTTAACCGGCGGAAGCATCAGCCTGTCCTCCAAGGGGTCCCGTACTGGGAGTGCATCATGCGGCGGCCACTGTCAACAGCGGCGGCACGCATACGGAACGGGGACTCAAATCACGGATTCCTGACAGAAGCATGACAGAAAAGCTGCCGGAGCCGACGGGCGCTGTTCCGCAGATCGCCGCCGCGTCAGGCCCATTGCTCGCGCACGCCCATGCGTTTGCCGAGGCGCATGGCCCCGGCGATGCTGGGCGGCGGGATCTCCGCGGACGGCTTGCCGTAGAGCCAGCCCTGGCCGAGATCGACGCCGAGGTCCAGCAGGCATTTGTGCTGGTCCTCCTTCTCGATCATCTCAGCCACCGTCCTGATGCCGAGGCACTTGCAGGTGGTGAGCACCCCTTGGACGATGGCCCGCTCGCGCGGGGAATCGGTGATGCTGCGGATATAGACGCCGTCGATCTTCACGTAGTCGACAGTCAGCTGCTGCAGATAGGGCAGCGAGGAGGCACCGGCGCCGAAATCGTCCAGGCACACGACATGGCCACGCCCGCGCAGGCGCTGCACCGCCTGGGCGGCCCGCGCCAGGTCCTCGAGCTTGGCCGATTCTGTGATCTCGATCATCAGGCGCTTGCGGTCGGTGCCCAGGCGCTCGGTGACCTTGGTGAACATCTCGCCGAAGCTGTCGTTCAGCAGCGACTTCGCCGACATGTTCACAGCCAAGCTCAAATGCTGGCCCTTGGCGGCGCCTTCGAGGATGCGGGCGATGGCGCCGTTGGCGACCGCCAGGTCCAGCTCGTGGATGATGTTGATCTCCTCGGCGAACCTGACGTCCTCGAACGGCGAGCGGCCGTCGGCGAAGCGCAGCAGCACTTCGTAGTGGTGGTGGCGGCGGTCGTTCAGGCTGACGATCGGCTGATAGTGCAGGGTGATGCGGCGCTCATGGATCAGGTCGCGCATGGCGACGACGCGGCTCAGCGTCTCCGCCGTCTTGCGGCGCAGATAGTGGTCGGCCGAGCCGGATTCGAGGGCGCCGCCGCCCTCCAAGCCGAACTTGCTGACGACGTAGGAGAGAATGCCCTCGACGTCGTCCTCGCCCAGCGAATTCTTCTGGAAGCGGACGGTGGTCTCCTTGATCTGGAGTGCCGCCTGGTCGAGATCGAAGCTCTGGCCCACCTTGCCGATGGCCGCGACGATGGCGGCCGGGCTGTCGTCCTCGAGATGGGTGACGCCGAAGCGCCCGTCGCCGAGGCGCCCGGCGGTGTCGTGGTCGATGGCGTGCAGCTTCAGCTGGGCGCCGATCTCCGCCATCAGCGCCTCCGAGCGGTCGGGGCCGAGCAGCCGGCGCAGATCCTCCTCCTGGCAGATCTCGACCAGGGTGAGGCAGGCCGCCTTGCCGGATTGCTTGGCCAGTTGCACGGCGCCGCTGGCGGCCCGGGTGAATTCCACCGCTTCCATCAATCCGGTCACCCGGTCGCGCTGCTGTGCCGCCTCATGGTCCGCGGCCGAGAGCGGCAGCTGCGTGATCGACAGGCAGTAGCGCCGTTCGCCCGCTTCCAAGGTGCGGTAGATGCCGATCTCCACCACCTGGCCGGCGGCGCCGTCGCCATGCAGGGTCATGTGCAGTCCGCGCCGGCGCTGGCCAGGCTGCAGCTCGCGCAGCGCAGCCATCAGCAGCGCCGCGTCCTGCACCGTGAGGATGCTGGTCAGCGGCCGGTTGATGAGGCCGTCGGCATCGCGATGGAGAATTGACTTGATCGCCCCGCCCGCCCATTGGATCCGGCTGGTGCTGTCCAGTTCCAGCAGCAGATCGGCATTGGCGAAGGCAAAGCCGACGAAGCGGTCCCGGTCTTCGCGCAGCCTGTCGGTGATGGAGGCAACCATGCGGTTCTTCTGCGCTCGCCAAGACCTTGCAGTGGAGTCCGGGGGGATCCCCGGGTCAATCCGGACGGCGCATGGACGCCGACCACGTGCCCATCCCAGACTTGGCCCGGCGACTTAAGATCGCGTTAATTATCGCCTTTTTGACCATCGCCCCATACCGATGAATACGCCCCTGGGGGCCTGGCGGATTCCGGCGCGGGGTGAACTCCGTCTCAGGCTCCGGTTCCCCGGTCGCGGCGTGGCGCGGCGGTGCTGGCGCGCACGATCAGGGGGCTGGGCAGGATGATCCGCCGGCTTTCGCCGGCGCTCTCCCGCTGGCCGGCGGATCGGCCGTGGCGCGCGGCGGCAATCGCCATCTCGGTGGCGCGGCGGCCCATTTCGACGCCATCGGCGCGCACGGTGGTCAGCCGGATGCGCCCGTGGGCGGCCAGCGGCACATCGTCATACCCGGTGACCGACACATCCTCCGGCACGCGCCGGCCGGCACGCTCCAGCCGGTCGATGGCGGCGATCGCATGCATGTCGTCATGGGCCACCAGGGCTGTCGCCGCGGCCTCGCTGGCGACCGCCACCAGGCCGCGCCGGGCCAGCGCCGCCTCGAACGCCAGGCGCCGCCCTTCGCCCGCGATCTCCCGCAATCCGTGCGCCAGGAAGCCGAGCCGCCGATGGCCGAGCCCGTAAAGGTGGCGCACCACGGCTTCCATGGCCGCGGCCGTGTCGTGATCGACCACACCCGGCCGTGGATCCTCGATCCCGCCCAGCCCGGCCAGCACGACCGGCATGCCGTGATCCATCAGCAGCCCGGGCAGCGACGCGCCGATCGACAGGCCGCCGATCACCACGGCATCGACCCGGCGCTCGAGGAACGCATAGGCGGCGGCGAGCTCGGCGGCCGGCGTGCATTCGGTATGCGCGGTGAGCACCGCCTGACCCGAGGTGGCCGCGGCGCGTTCCACCCCGACGACGAGTTGGGCGAAGAACGGATTGGTGAGGTCTGGTACGATGACGCCGAGCGCGTTGCCGCTGCGCGCCTGCAGCGACCGGGCGATCGCGTTCGGGCGATAGCCGGTCTCGGCGATGGCGCGCTCAACCTTTCGCCGCGTCTCCTCGGCGACCAGCGCGGTGCCGCGGATCACGTTCGACACGGTGGATTTGGAGACGCCGGCCCGCGCGGCGACGTCGATCAGCCGCGCCATCCTCGGATCAGCCCGTGGCTTTGTGGAAGGCTGAGATCAGCAGCGCCACGTCGCGCCGCGCCTGCTCGATGGGCGTAGCCACCGGCGCCTCGCCGCAGCAGGCCGCATGGAAGGCGCGCAGCTGCTCACGGAATGCCTCCTCATAGCTGACCCGATGATCCTGGATCTCCAGCGCTTGGCCGGTCCCGCGCCGCAGCGTGAGGCGGGTCGGCAGATGACGCAGATAGGGCGACGGGAAGGTGAGATCGACGATACGGTCGCGGCAATAGATGGTGATGCGCTCGGTGTAGTCCGGCACTCCGGGCAAGGCGAGATGCGTCATGCTGGCCCGTCCGCCGCCCGGCAGGCCGAAGCCGAGCTGCACGCCGCGGCCGTCGTCGAAAAAGGCGCCATGGTCGGCGGCATCTGGCAGGTCGCAACCGAAATGCGCCAGCACGCCATGCACCACGGCGACATCGTGCACGAGCGACGACAGGAAGCCGCCGCTCAAGGCGCGCAGGCCGGCTTCGCCGGCCGCGCCGCCGGCGGCGAGGCGGAGTTGCGCCGCGGCGGCGGCGCGCGAACGCTCGCGCAGGGCTGCTGGCAGATCGCCGGGCCAGGTCATCGGCAGGTGCGCCACGAAAGGTTCATGATCCGGATCATTGACCTCGACCGAGATCAGCTTCACGTCCTCGATGCGAGCGGGCAGCAGCTCGAGCGCCCGGCGATAAGCGGGATCATGCCGTTTCATGTAGGCGACCTGGAGCACTCGGCCGGAACGGTCGCGCGCCGCCTGGATGCGGTCGCAGCCATCCAGGGTCAGCGCCAGCGGCTTCTCGCACAGGACATGCAGACCCGCTTCCAGCGCGGCGACGGCCAGTTCGGGATGGAACGGATCGGGCGCGGCGATTACCACGGCATCGAGGCCGAGGTTGAGCAGCCCGCCGATCTCGGCATGCAATTCGGCGAGGCCGTAGCGCTCGCCGAGATCCCGGCGCACCGCGGCCGAGGCGTCGGCCAGCGCGACAAAGGCGAAGCGCGCGCGCTCCTCCCACAAATAAAAGGCGTGCTCGGCTTGCCCCACCAGCCCAGCCCCGACCAGCCCAACCCGTAGCTTTCTCACGAATTTCCCCTTATTGGAACGCTCCAACTGCGAGAGACTGAATACCGTCCGCGACGCAGTGTCAAGCACCGCCCGGCTTGCCGGGCGCATCGCAGACGGACCATCCAGCGGCGCATTGGGGCGTCCGCGGATGGTGCGGCGAATCTGTGATTCTTCTCTCACCTGGGCGTGGCTGGGCCGCAACTGGCTTTGCGCTTTCGCAGCACCCGGCCTATAGTCGCGACCGGGGGATACAACAGACGGCTTGGCGATGCCGCATGTCGACGAGGAGCGGGCGTGACCGACCTACCGCATCACAATGGGACCGCCATTGCGCGTCGGCACGGAGCAGCAGGGCATTGCACGCCGGACACGGGCGCCGATTCTTCGGCCTGAGGCCGAGTGACTCACATCGTCGATCGCATCACATCCCCGGATTCCGATGAACAAGACCACCGGCGCAACTTCGCCAATCAGGATGCGGCTTCTGAGCTGTTGCGCGCTTGCCGCCTTCGCACTGGCGCAAGCGTCCTTTGGCGCGCTGGCGGCCGAGCTGCCGGACCGCTGCGCCGTGCCGCTGGCCTGGCCCGAGCGCGCCGGGAAATCCACCGGGGAATCCGCCATCGATCCCGCCGAATTCTGGGAGAATGACCGGCAGATTTCGATTCTCCGCCGCGAAGACGGCCAGCGCTTCGCCTATCGTATCGTCGGCGACGTGGTCGAGCTGAACGCGACGCTGTTCCCCGCCCTCGCCACCGCGCCGGACGGCCAGTTGAGCGACATCTCCGAGCTCGTGATCGACGCGCGCGAGATCGTCATCGACATGCCGCTGCGCCTGAGCGACGCCAGCATCAGCCTGCGCGCCGACACGGTGCGCTTCGCTGGCGGCGGGTCGATCGCTTTGGTCGAGCCGCCGAAGGAACGCGAGCAGGGCGTGGAGATCATCGCCGCGACGCTCGACCTGTCCCATGCCCGCGCCGTGCCCTTTGTTTTCGCCACCCAGGGCTGGCGCCTGGGCGAGCCGCCGCTCTGGCCGTCGGCCGAGGCGCCGAAGCGCATGCTGCGCGTGAAGGCCGGCAGCATCGTTCCGGCGGCAAGCGAGCCCGAATCCTCGCGCGAGCAGCTGGCGCGCGATCCCTTGCGCTGGCTGCACAACCGCACCGCCGACCAGGGCTTCGATTCCGGCATGCCGAAACAGGTGTGGTCGGCCGGCTACGATATCGCCGTCGGCGATGCCGGCGCCGCGGCCTATGACGAGCTGTTCGCGTCTTCCCTTCTGTGGCCCGATCTGGTGGCGGGCAAGCTGCTGCGGCTGCGCTCGCGCGGCGCCTTCGATGCCGGAGTCGACGCCTTCCTGCGCGCCAAGGTCGCCGAATTGCTGCCCCGCTTCGATGCCCGCGCCAGCCGGCAATCCGCCGCGCTGATGCGGCGCGTCCTGCGTCAGATCGATGACGGCGTCGATCCGTTCGGCAACCGTGCCTTCGACGTGCCGATGGCGGACCTGGCGCAGCGCGTGGACGCCTTCGGCAAGTCGCTCGACGAGGTCTTCGGCACCGAGAAGAAGGCCGGCCTGCTGCAGCTGTGGGACGAGGCGCGGATCTCCAGCATCGCGACGACCCGCCCGGCCAATACCGCCAAGCAGATCGAGCAACTTGACCGCGACCTGCGCGACGCCTCCGGCCGCCGCAACGCCGCAGCGCAGCGCCTGACGGGGAACGTCGACCGTCTGCTGCGGCTGGTGCAGGACATCCAGGCGAAGATCGTCGAGGTCGACACGCTCGACGCCGAACTGCGAGCGGAATACGAGAGCCGCAAGAACGCGGCCGAATCCTATGGCGGCGCCGTCGGCAGCCTGTCCAGCGTGCCGGTCCCGGTCAGCTTCGGGTTCCTCGCCGTCGCGCCGACATTCCTGGGTGACAGCGGCATCCGCACCACCGGCCCAGGCTTCTACTACGGCGCGAAGGACGGGTCTTGGCCGATGGAGGTGCCCACCGGGTTGCGGGACGTCTCCACCCGCTATGCCGGCTATGCGGCGGTGCTGGGCGAGCTCAGTACCGCCTGGATCGCGGCGAGCGCGCAATATGGCGCCGCGCTCGGCGACTTCACCGGCAAAAAGCGCGATCAGGCCGCGATCGACGCCCATGACGCGGCGATGCGCGAGGTCCAGGCGATCGGCCGCCGGCTCGGCGAGATGGTGAAATACGGGCCGGCGGAGCTGAAGCTGCGTCTCGACAGCTTCGACCTGCTCGGCCCGGAGAAGAACGAGAAGCGCTTCGCGCTCATCGCCGAGGCCGAGGGCATCGCCGCCGGCGGCGCGTCCCTCGCCTCGGCGATCCGGGCGGATCTGGCGCGGATTTCCGGCCTCGACGCCGTGCTGGCCGAATTCGGCGCATTGCGCGCCGACGTCGCCGGCCTCAAGACGTTGCCCGTGATCGAGGCGGTGCAGCGACAGACCATGATCAACGCCACGATGCGCGGCGCGCTGCTGGCCGACGTGGCACGCCAGGCGGTGCTGCTGCGCAAGGGCTTCTACTATGCCACCGGCGAATGGCCCGATCTGGCCGATGACGTGCTGCATTTCGCCGATGACAGCGTCACCGGCGCAAGATTCGATCGCCGACGCGCGGCCTTGTTCGATCCCGACGCGATGGAGCAGGCGCTGGCCGAGAGCCGCGCCGAATACGCCGCCTACTACCGAGCCTTCGCCGAGCGGCGCGCGAAGCAACTGGCGAGCTTCGCCGAGAAGAAGCCGGCAGTGCCGGTGGTCGAGCTGTTCCGCGCCGCCTATGTCGACGATTCCGGCCGCGACCTGGAGGGCGCGTTCCTGCGCCGACAGTTCCTCAACGCGATCAACCGCGCCATGGCTGCGCAGGTGCAGCTCGGCCGCGCCGGCGCCGGTTTTGCCGCGCGGCCGATCCTGATCCCGATCCAGATCACCCCGCCCAGCACCAGCGAGGGCGTGCAAATCCTGCTGGGCGCGGCGGTCACCAAGGTGCGCTTCCGCGACGAGGCGGGCCTCAGCGGCACGGTCAACCTGCGCATCGAGCATCCGCGCTGGGGCAACGTGCAGGTCGACGGCGCGTGCCGCCGCGTGGTCGATACCGCGCTGGGCGAGGATCCGGACCTGGCCGGCTACGTGCAGACCATCGCGCTGCCCAAGGGCGTCGCCGAATCCTGGGTCGATACGGTATCGCCGGACAAGCCCTACGTCGACGTGCTGGGTTCCGCCTTCCCCATCGACGCGCCCTACTACGCCTATGTGCAGCTGCCGCAGCCGGGCGCCTGGAAGACGCCGCCGGTGATCGACGAAATCGAGATCTCCTTCATCAAGACGGGAACGCGGCTGCAATGAAACCGGCGCATGCACTTCCGCTGATCGCCGTCCTGCCCCTGCTCTTCGCCGGCGCCGCCTTCGCCGACGAGCCCCTGCGCGAGGTCTATTTCCTCGACCTGGTGAAGAGCCGCACCGGCAACACCATCGTGGTCGAGGCAAATCCCGACACCGAGATCCTGGTGTTCAACGGCGGGGAACTGGCGCTCGATAACCGCAATCTCATCATCGTCGCGCGGCACGCCCGGATCGACGCCGATACGATCATCAAATCCTTCGGCCTGGTGACGCGCCTGCCGCGCCCCGGTCGCCCGCCGCAGGCGGAGGCCGGGGCAGCTGGCGTCGATTCCGGCACCGCCGGCGCCGATGGGGCGACCGGCGCGCCAGGTGCGCCCGGCGACAATGGCAGCGCCGCGGGCAAGGTCGTCCTGCGCATCGACGAAATCGCGGGAAGCGGCCGGCTGATCGTCAACCTCGCCGGCCAGGATGGCGGCAAGGGCCAGGAAGGCGGCCAGGGTGGCGATGGCGGCAAAGGCGCCGACGGCACCGTCGGCGAATGCGGCGCCGGATCGGCGCAAGCCGGCGGCGCCGGCGGCTGGGGCGGCATCGGCGGACAAGGCGGGCCGGGCGGCCGCGGCGGCAATGGCGGCATCCTGATCTATTCGGCGGCGCTGTCCTCGCTGATCGAGACCGGACAGTTCGTCTTCAGCACGGCGGCGGGCAAGCCCGGCTCCGGCGGCGATCCCGGCGAACCGGGCAATCCCGGCCCCGGCGGCGCCGGCGGCGCGGCGGCGGCACCCTGCGCCGACGGAGCCGACGGCGCGCCGGGCGGCCGCTATTTCGGCGCCAGCCCCGGACCCGCCGGCGCGCCAGGGCGCGACGGCACCGCGGCCAAGGAAGAAAGCGAATGAAGCACCCGTTGCGCCAGATACTGCGCTTGGCCGCCTTCGTCGCGCTGCTGGTCGCGGCCGAGGCCGCCTCGGCGCAGACCGTGGTGCCCTTCGACCAGGTGTTCAACCTCGGCAACGATCAGGGCATCCGCATCGAGCTTGACCCCACCGATGACGTGCTGGTGTTCAATGGCGGCACCTTCATCCTGTGGGGCCGCAACCTGGAGATCCATGCCGGCCGCGTCCGGGTCAACGCCGACACCATCATCCAGGCCTTCCCCAAGGGCAGCCTGCCCGACCTGGCCGAGGACGGCGCCCCCGGCGCGCCGGGGCAGAACGGCGGCGATGGCGGATCCGGCTATTCCGGCATCCCGGCCGGCACCGTTCTGCTGCGCGCCACTTCGATCGAGGGTACCGGGCGGCTGATCATCCTCAATGATGGCATGGACGGCGGCGCCGGCGGCAATGGCGGCCCGGGCGGCGCCGGCCTCGCCGGCGTGCCGGGCGGCGACACGCAATGCACCTGCGCGGAATCCAGCTGCGCGGTCAGCAATTGCCTCGGCTCGATCCTGCCCGAGACCGCGCCGGCGCGGGTCGACGATCCGGTGATCGCGCAATCCATGTCCGGCTATCTGAAGGTGCTGCGCGACGCCAAGGTTCTCGAGGAGCAGCCCACCGAGGGCGAGGTGCAGGAGCAGCCGTGGATGAAATCCCTGCTCGTCTGCACGCCGACCACCACCGGGGGCAACGGTCAGAAAGGCCAGCCCGGCGGCGCCGGCGGCGCGGGCGGACCCGGTGGGCCCGGCGGCACCGGCGGCAATGTTGCCTTCGTCCCCGCGCTCCAATCCGCAGTCGATAGCGGCCGCATCTTCACCTCGGTCGCGGGCGGCGCCGGCGGCCTGCCCGGTCGGCCCGGCCAGCCGGGCGACGGCGGCGCCGGTGGCCCGGGCGGCAAGAAGGGCTGCGCTCAGCAATCGCGCTTCGAGCCCGGACCGAAGGGCGAAACCGGCACCCCCGGCAAGGCCGGCGACGCGGGCAAGCCCGGCAACGCCGGCAAGGTCTATGTGATCCAGGACTGAAGCGGGCGGCCGGCTCAACCGACCGGCTTCACCACGATCGCCTGCAGGCCTTTTTCCCCCGGCTCCGCCTGGTAGCGCACGGCGGCGCCGACCTTCAGCTTCTTGAAGCCGTCATTCGGCACGCTGTTGGCGTGGAAATAGACCTCGCCGACCACCTTGTCCTCGAGAAAGCCGTAGCCTTCCTTCGGGAACAGCTTGACGACCTCGCCGCTCGGCTCCTCTTCGTGGCTCTTCACCTCGCCGCGGCGCTGGCGCGCGGTGTCCTCGAGCTGGCGCACCAGCGCCTCGAAGGCGTCGCGGATGGCGACATAGACGTCCTGATGCGCCTGATGCTCGGGCGCCTCGCGGTTGATGACGATGTCGCGGCCCGGCACCTTCACATCGATGCTGACGTGGAAGAGCTTGCCCTTGTGCTGGCGCCGGTTGGGCGCGCGCACCACGACGCGGCAGCTTGTAATACGGTCGTGGAAGCGCTCAAGCTTGACCGCGAGCTCTTCGATGCGCGCTCTGACGGCATCGGACGCATCCATGTTGCTGAAGGAGATCTGAAGCGGAACCTGCATGTTTCACCTCGCTGGTTCGGGCTGGCCGCGATCGCATCGCCGTGGGAGATGCATCGCCATCTTGAAGTCAAAGCGTGCATCCGTCGAATCGATCCGCTGCGCGAAGTTGCCACAGGGCCGGGAGCGGGCGGCGACCGGTCCTCTATCCTGTCGGCGCCATGGATTTAAGCACAGATCTCATCCTGTGTCGTCGTGCATACCTGGATCGGCAAACCCCGGCGGGCCAGCTCCATCCTCCCGCATTCCCGTTGCGGCGGAAGCACGACTGGAATAACCGGGCCGCAAGCATCAGGCCGAGGCAAGGTACATGCGGAACCATGCGGTCGCCAGGGCAATGACTTGTTCGAGCGTGCCGGGCTCCTCGAACAGATGCGTGGCGCCGGCGACGATCTCGAGCCGCTTCGCGCAGGCGAGCGCGGCATGGGCCCGACGGTTCAGCATCAGGACCTCGCGATCCTCGCCGCCGACGATCAGCAATGTCGGCGCGGTCACGCGCGGCAGCGCCTCCATGGCGAGGTCCGGCCGCCCGCCGCGCGACACCACCGCCGATATCGCCGCGCCAAGATCGGCGGCGGCTTCCAGCGCCGCGGCGGCACCCGTGCTGGCGCCGAAGAAGCCGACCGGGAGATCGCGCAGTTCCGGCAGCTGGCAGACATGCCGCGTCGCCAGGACCAGCCGCCGCGCCAGCAAGGGGATGTCGAACACGTTGCGCCGGTCGCGGCTTTCCGCCTCAGTCAGCAGATCGAACAGTACGGTGGCGATGCCGCCCGCATTCAGCGCCGTGGAGACCTGGCGGTTGCGCGGGCTGAGGCGGCTGGAGCCGCTGCCATGAGCGAACAGCACCAGGCCGGCGGCGCCCTCAGGCAGGTCCAGCGTGGCGTCGAGGCCGAAGGGCGGGATCGTCAGCTCCCGGCGTGGCATGGCTATTCCCTTGGCACCCAGAAGCCGTTGGCCTTGCGGTACTTCCGCTTCACCGCCGCCCAGGCGACGCGATGCGCCATCTCCTCGTCGCCATATTCGTCCCAGGCGCTGTTGAAGGCCGCGCGGTAGATGTCCTGGGCATGTTCCGGCAGGACGCGGCGCAGGGGCGGCGGCAGGTCGGTATTGGTTGCGTAGGGCATTGCAATCCAGCCCCGGGACGGTTCTGATGCCAGTATAGCCGCGCGCGCGGCCGCTGGGGAGAGCGCGTAGGGAGAGCGCGCCCGCGCCCGGCAAGATCGGGGCCCGCCATGATTCGCAACAACCAGATCGCCGATCTGTTCGACGAGATCGCCGATCTGCTCGATCTGCAGCAGGAGAACCCGTTCCGCATCCGCGCCTATCGCAACGCCGCGCGCCTGCTGCGCGGGTTGCAGCGCGAGGTCGCCGACATGCTGGCGAAAGGCGAGGCGCTCGACGAGCTGCCCGGCATCGGTGCCGACCTCGCCGGCAAGATCCGCGACGTGGTGGAGACCGGCGGCACCGAATTGCTCTATCGCCTGCGGCGCGAATTGCCGCATGGCCTGGTCGAATTGCTGCGCGTGCCGGGCCTGGGCCCGAAGCGGGCGAAGCAGCTGCACGACGAGTTGCACATCGCCTCCCTCGCCGGCCTGCGCGCCGCCGCCCATGCGGGCAAACTGACGAAGATCAGGGGGCTGGGCCCCAAGATGCAGGCGACGATCCTGGCGGCAACCGAGGCACCGCCGCAGGAGAAGCGCATCCTGCGCTGGCGTGCCAAGCCGGTGGTCGACAGCCTGCTCGCGCATCTGAAGGCGGCTCCGGGTGTGCAGCAAGTCGCCGTCGCCGGCAGCTATCGCCGCGCCCGCGAGACGGTCGGCGATCTCGATTTCGTCGCCACCGCGAAGGACGGCGCGGCGGTCGTCGCGCATTTCATCGCGCACGAGGACGTCGCCAAGGTTCTGGCCCAGGGCGCCACCAAGGCCTCGGTCCAGTTGCGCGACGGCCTGCAGGTCGATCTGCGCGTGGTGGACGAGGAGAGCTACGGCGCCGCCATGGTCTATTTCACCGGCAGCAAGGCGCACAACATCGCCATCCGCCGCCTAGCGCTGCAAGCCAAGCTGAAGATCAACGAATACGGCGTGTTCAAGGGCAGCAAGCGGCTGGCGGGGAAGACCGAAGACTCGGTCTACAAGGCGCTGGGCCTGCCCTTCATCGTCCCCGAATTGCGCGAGGATCGCGGCGAGATCGCCGCCGCGCGGCGCCTGCCCGACCTGGTGGAGCGCCGCGACCTGAAAGGCGACCTGCATTCCCACACCAAGGCCAGCGACGGGCAGAGCAGCCTGGAGGAAATGGTGGCCGCGGCCCAGGCGGCGGGCCTGCGCTATCTCGCCGTCACGGATCATTCCCAGCGCCTGACGGTGGCGCACGGGCTCGATCGCAAACGCCTGGAGCGGCAGCGGGCGCAGATCGACAAGCTGAATGCCAGGCTGAAAGACTTCCGCGTGCTGAAGGGCATCGAGGTCGACATCCTCGAAGACGGCAAGCTCGATCTGCCGGATGCGGTGCTGGGCGAACTCGACCTCGTGGTCGCCGCGATCCACAGCCATTTCAACCTGGCGCCGGAGAAGCAGACAACGCGCCTGCTCCGCGCGATGGAGCGGCCGTATTTCACCATCCTCGCCCATCCGACCTCGCGGCTGATCGGTGAGCGCGAGGGCTGTCGCTTCGATATGGATCGAATCATCAAGGCAGCGGCCGCGCGCGGCTGCTTCCTGGAACTGAACGCGCAGCCGGAGCGGCTCGATCTCACCGACATCCATTGCCAGGCCGCGCGCGCCGCCGGCGTCCTCGTCTCCATCGGCTCCGACGCGCACCGCCCCGCCGATCTCGATTTCCTCGCCTATGGCATCGGCCAGGCGCGGCGCGGCTGGCTCAGCGCCGAGGACGTGCTCAATACCCGGCCGCTATCGCGCCTGCTGCCGCTGCTGAAACGCACCATGGGCTGAGGATCAGCCGCCTTTCGCCGGCGCTGCCTCGGGCGCGGCGGCGGCCAGCAGACGGGCAACCTCCTCGTCCTCGACCTGGCGGAAATTCCGGTAATAGGCGCCGACGGCGATGAAATCCTCGACTACCTGCAGGCAGACGATCTCGTCGGCTTCGGGCTTGAGCACTGCGACTGTCTCCGCCGGCGCCACTGGGACCGCCAGGATCAAGCGGCTCGGCTTCTGCCGCTTCAGCGCACGCAAGGCGGCGCGGGCCGTCGCTCCGGTCGCCAAGCCGTCGTCGACCACAATGGCGATGCGCCCGGCTGCGGAAAGCGCTTGCCGGCCGCCGAGATAGAGTTTGCGCCGCCGCTCGATCTCGGCGCTTTCACGCGCCGTGGCCTCGGCGATCACGCGCTTGTCCGACGCGACCACGGCGACGATGTCGTCATTCAGTACCACCACCGGCGGATCGCCATCGGCGACGGCACCCATGGCGAGTTCCGGCTGATACGGCACGCCCAGCTTGCGCACCAGCATGAGGTCGAGCGGCGCATGCAGTGCGCGGGCGATCTCGAAGCCGACGGGGACGCCGCCGCGGGGCAAGGCATAGATGACGCAAAGGTGGTCGCGGTGGCGCCCCAGCGCCTGCGCCAGCAGGCGGCCGGCCTCGGCGCGGTCGGCATAACGCAGGGTCATGGAAATCGGCCCGGCCGCGCGCCCTACATCCGGCCTTCTTCCAGATCCTCGAGGGAATAGCCGAGCTGGTCGACCGCATCCTCCAGATAATCCGCCAGCAGCGGCGTGCCGGCGAGGTATCCCGCCTCGCGCTTGTTGTGGCGCTGATGCGCCGCGCTCAGGGCCTGCTTCCATTCGTCCTTGGTGTAGTCGCCGCGGCCGAGCCAGGCGAGCGCGACCAATTCGTCGAGTTCATCGTCGTTCAGCGATTCGATCGCGCCGACCAGCTCCTCGTAGCTCGGATTGCTGCGCGTATCCTCGAGGATATCCTCGACGTCCTCATCGGCCAGGTTGGTGCCCGAATGCTCGTTGACCGGCGGAACCTCGACGTCGAATTCCCGCGCCTTCTCGATGATGTAGGCGAGCTTCTCGAGGGGAATGGTCAGCATGTGGTTCTCCGTCCGACGCTTGGAGGGAAGGCCGATGATACATTGGCCACGGTCCAGCCGCGCGTCATCAGCCGACAAATTCTGGCCCTGTTCGCGAACGAGGGCAAGCGAAGCATAGCGGCGCGGTGCTCAATGCGGCCTGCGTCAAATCGCCCGCAGCTGGCCGGCCTCGCGCGGCGGGCCGTCCTCCAGCAGCGCCTTCAAATCGGCGCCGGTGAGGGTTTCGGTCTCCAGCAGCCGCGCCGCCATGCGCTCGAGCGTGGTTCGGCGCTGCTGCAGGATGTCGGTCGCGCGTTGGAAGGCCTGCTCCACCAGACGCTTGACCGCCTCGTCGATATCGCGCGCGGTCTGCTCGCTGTAGCGGCGGGTCATGCCGAATTGCGGCGCCTGCACGCCGAGGAACGTCGAGGGCGCCTCATCCAGCGCCACCTGACCCAGCCCCTCGTCCATGCCGAAGCGGGTCACCATCGAACGCGCGATGTCGGTCGCCTTGGCGAGATCGTCGGCGGCGCCGGTCGAGAGCTCGTCGAAGATCAGCCGCTCCGCGGCGCGACCGCCGAGCAGCACCGCCATGCGATTCTCCAGCTCGCCCCGCGTCATCAGATAGCGGTCCTCGGTCGGGCGCTGGATGGTGTAGCCGAGCGAGCCGATGCCGCGCGGGATGATCGAGACCTTGTGCACCGTTTCCGTGCCCGGCAGGGTCAACGCGACCAGCGCATGGCCGATCTCGTGATGCGCCACCACCTTGCGCTCCTGCGGGTTGAGCAGGCGGTTGCGCTTCTCCAGGCCCGCCACGATGCGCTCGATGGCGGCGGTGAAATCCTCCATCGTCACCGCGGGCGCGTTGCGCCGCGTCGCCAGCAGCGTCGCTTCGTTCACCAGGTTGGCGAGGTCGGCGCCAGTGAAGCCCGGCGTCAAGGCGGCGATGTCGTCCGGCTGCACGCCCGGCGCCAGTTTTGCCTTCTTCAGATGCACGTTCAGGATCTGCACCCGGCCCACGCGGTCCGGCCGGTCGACCAGCACCTGGCGATCGAAGCGCCCGGCGCGCAGCAACGCCGGATCGAGAATCTCCGGCCGGTTGGTCGCGGCCAGCAGCACCAGGCCGGAGGTCGGATCGAAGCCGTCCAGCTCGGCCAGCAGCTGGTTCAGCGTCTGCTCCTTCTCGTCATGGCCGCCGGAGAGCGGGAAGGCGCCGCGCGCGCGGCCGAGCGCGTCGAGCTCGTCAATGAAGATGATGGCGGGCGCCGCGGCGCGCGCCTGCTCGAACAGGTCGCGCACCCGTGCCGCGCCCACGCCGACGAAGAGCTCGACGAATTCCGAACCGGAGATGGAGAAGAACGGCACATTGGCCTCGCCGGCCACCGCACGGGCCAGCAGTGTCTTGCCGGTGCCGGGCGGACCGACCAGCAGGATGCCCTTCGGCATATGCGCGCCGAGCCGGCCGTAGCTCTGCGGGTCCTTGAGGAAATTGACGATCTCGATCAGCTCGGCCTTGGCCTCGTCGACGCCGGCCACGTCGGCGAAGGTCACCTTGGTATCCTTCTCGACAAAGACCTTGGCGCGGCTCTTGCCGATGGTCATGAAGCCGCCGCCCAGGCCCTGCTTCTCG
This sequence comes from Rhodospirillaceae bacterium, assembly GCA_016794075.1. Lineage (GTDB taxonomy): Bacteria > Pseudomonadota > Alphaproteobacteria > Dongiales > Dongiaceae > Dongia_A. The sequence goes on along the minus strand of JAEUKU010000195.1, from coordinate 12,434 downwards.
GCGATCTTGCGGAACACCAGCATCCAGAGGCCGAAGAACACCACCACCGGAACGATCCAGGAGAGGATGTCCCTCAGCAGGCTGCTCTCGGTCCCGCCGCTGAAGGTGACGCCGAGCTTCTCCAGCTCGTCGGCCACCGCCGGTTCGACCCGCGTGGTGACGAAATCCTTCGGCGGCTGCGCTTCGGTCAGCTTGCCGCGGATATAGTGCTCGGTCACCGTGAGGTCGCCGACCTTGCCCTCGGCGGCCAGCTTCTTGAAGTCGCTATAGGGCAGTACCTGCACCTGCTCCATCTGCGTCAGCGCGAATTGCAGCAGCACGATGCCGAACAAGGCGGCCAAGGCGTACCAGATGTGGAACTGGGTCTTCTTGTCCATGGCTCCACTATAGGTCCGGCGCGGCGGCAGACAACCCCGGCCGCGCCCAGCCCGGCGGCCGGCGACGGCGGGCGGCCCCTGGCACACGCGCCAGCCTCCGGGCGGACGCGACCGCATGGCGCTTGATTCCAGCGCCGCATGGCCGCCTACTGGCCTTATGCCCGAGGGAGACGGTCATGCCCGAGACGCGCAAGTACCACGTTCGATCGAGCGACCCGCTGCTGACCGATCTCTACCAGCTGACCATGCTGCAGGCCTATTGGCGCGGCGGCATGACCGAGACCGCGGTGTTCGAGTTCTTCGTCCGCCGCCTGCCGCGGCAGCGCAACTTCCTGCTGGCCGCCGGGCTGGAGCAGGTGCTGGAATACCTGGAGAATCTGCATTTCGCCCCGGCGGAGATCGACTGGCTCCGATCGCTCGGCCGCTTCGACCCTCATTTCCTCGACTGGCTGGCCCGGCTGCGCTTCACCGGCGACGTCCACGCGATGCCGGAGGGCTCGGTCTTCTTCGCCAACGAGCCGATCCTGCGCGTGACCGCGCCGATCCCGGAAGCGCAGTTGATCGAGAGCCGCATCGTCAACCTGCTCCATTTCCAGACCCTGATCGCCAGCAAGGCCGCGCGCATGGCGCTGCAGGCGCCGCAGGCGACGCTGATCGATTTCGGCCTGCGTCGCGCGCATGGCGCCGAGGCCGGGCTGCTCGCCGCGCGTGCCGCCTATCTCGCCGGCTTCTCCGGCAGCGCCACGCTGGCCGCCGAGCGCGCCTTCGGCGTGCCGTCGTTCGGCACCATGGCGCATTCCTTCATCCAAGCCCATGCCAGCGAACATGACGCCTTCCGCGACTTCGCCACCGCCTGGCCGGGCAACGTTACCCTGCTGATCGACACCTATGACACCATCGCCGCCGCGCACGACGTGGTGCGCCTGGCCGGCGAGCTCGGCCGGCTCGGCATCGCGATCCAGGGCGTGCGGCTCGACAGCGGCGACCTCATCGCCCTGTCGAAAGAGGTGCGGGCGATCTTCGACGCGGCCGGCCTCGCCCGGCTGCGCATTTTCGCCAGTTCCAGCGTCGATGAGCACCTGATCGCGAAGGCGGTCGCCGAAGGCGCGCCGATCGACGGCTACGGCATCGGCACGCATCTGACCACGTCGGAGGACGCGCCCTATCTCGATTGCGTCTACAAGCTGCAAGAATATGCCGGCCAGCCGCGGCGCAAGCGTTCGACCGGCAAGGAAACCTGGCCCGGACGCAAGCAGGTCTTCCGCCGCCTCGACAAGCACGGTCGCATCGCCGCCGACGTGATCACCGTCGAGGGCGATCGTCAGGAGGGCCAGCCCTTGCTGGTCCCGGTGATGCGCGACGGCGGCCGCGTGGCGGCGGCGGAGCCCATCAAGGCGGCCCGCGAGCGCGCGGCGGCGGCGCTCGCGACGTTGCCCGACACGCTCCGTCAACTGGATCGGACCGAAGCGGCGGCGCCGTTCGGGCCCGCCATCTCTCCCGCGCTCAAGAAGCTGGCGGCGGAGGCCGACCGCCTGGTCGCCGCCGCCGCGAAAGCCGCGCCGAAACGGTAGGATTCACGGCCGGTAGAACATGATGCCAGCCAGGATCACCAGCTCCATCGGGCCGGGACCGCGCGGCGGCAAATCGGGCTCCAGCGGCAGCATGATCCAGCTGCACATCATCTGGTTGCGCGCCAGGTCGACATGCCCGACCGTGCCGTTGAGCGGCTGGCGCTCCGCCGCAACCTGGGCATAGCTTCGCTCCCAGTACCCCTCCGAGCCGGCGATGCGCAAATCCTCGAGCCAGCGCCCGGTGAAGTTCTGCCCGTACATCTCGTCGATATGCGACCCGGTTAGGCGATAGAAGAAGCGCTTCGGCCCCCGATGCACCTCGACCAGGATGACGTTGGGCAGCCACCGTCTGAGCGCGAAGGCATCAAAGCGGCTCTGCCGCGGCAGCGATCCCTCGCCGCGCGCGTCCTCGGCCTTCGCCGCGTCCCACAGCCGCCGCATCGCCGCGACCGCTTCTCTCGCGTCGTCGATTTTCATGCTGCCCCAATCAGCGTCCCGTTATCCGGGCCCCGAGCCGATGCCGACAGGCTAGCGTGGCGGCGGCAGGGTCACAACCGCCGTTTGCAGAGACCGTCCTGGTTGCAATTCGCAGCGCCAGACCGCCCGGTATCGGCTGTCCGAGCGCCGTCAAACCCCCGCTGGATCCGCACAATTTACCGCGAATGCGCCGCCGCCGCCGTTAACCGGCCGTTCACGGAGTCAGGCTTTGATCGACAGCGACCCGTTACATTGGCAGCCACCGAAACCCCTTGGCCCACCAGCATCGGCAGCTTCACGACGCCAACCCAGCGCCGGTCGGCGAGCCTGGCGCCGCCGCGCTCGAGGTGCGGGGCTTGTGCAAGAGCTTCCAGCGGCCCGCCGTCGATCGTCTCGACCTGACCGTCCGCCGCGGCGAGTTCTACGCCCTGCTCGGGCCCAACGGCGCCGGCAAGACCACGACCTTGCGCATCGTCTCCGGCCTGCTGCGGCCCGACAGCGGGAGCGTTTTGATCTGGGGCATCGACGCGCTGGCCGACCCGGTCGCCGCCAAGCGCATCACCGCCTGGGTTAGCGACGAGCCGATGATCTACGACAAGCTGTCGCCGATGGAATACCTCGCCTTCGTCGCCGGGCTGTGGGAGGTCGAGCCGGCACTGGCGGAGAAGAGCGCCAACGAGCTGTTGGATCTGCTGGAACTGCGCCCGGTGGCGCATGAGCGCTGCGACGGCTTCTCCAAGGGCATGCGGCAGAAGGTGGCGCTGGCCGGCGCGCTGGTGCACGACCCGAAGCTGATCATCCTCGACGAGCCACTGACCGGGCTCGACGCCCGCGCCGCGCGGCTGGTCAAGGATGCGCTGCTGGCGCGCGTGCGCCGCGGCTGCACCGTCATCATGACCACACACATCCTGGAAGTGGCCGAGCGCATGGCCGAGCGGATCGGCGTCATCTCGCGCGGCAGGCTGATTGCCGAAGGCTCGCTCGACGAATTGCGCCATCGCACCGGCGGCACGGCTGGTGACCGCAGCCTGGAGGACGTTTTCCTGGCCCTGGTGGCGGAACAGGACGCCGCCCAGATGCCCACCGGGGCGCCGGCCGGAGCGCCGGTCGCGTGACGGCCGCCGCCTCCCTGCTCTGGCTGGCGCGCCACGAAGGCAGCCTGGCCTGGCGCGACATGCACTACCTGATGACCGCGGGCGGCCGCTGGCGCCTGCGCAGTGTCGCGCTGATCTTCCTCGCGATCATGGCGTTCCTCCACCTGGTGGCCTATTCCATCGTCGCGCCGCATGCCCAGGCGCGCGTCGAATCCGGGCCCACGGTGCTGGTCGCCGTGACCGGCAGCCTGGGCTTGAGCTTCTTTCTCATGCTGTCGCAGGCGCTGGAGCAGGTGACGCGGTTGTTCTACAGCCGCGGCGATCTCGATCTGTTCAAGTCCTCGCCGCTGCCGCTCGATCGCCTGTTCGGGCTGCGCGTCGCGGCCATCGCCGTCTCGACCACCGCCATGGCGCTGATCGTGGCGGCACCGGTGCTGAACGTCCTCATGTTCCTGGGCGGTCCCCGCTGGGCGCTCGGCTTCGGCGTCGCCGCGGCGGGCGGCCTTGCCGCCACCGGATTGTCGCTGGTTCTCGCCGCCATCCTGTTCGACACCATGGGGCCGCGGCGCACGCGGCTGGCGGCGCAGATCGCCTCGGCCATTGTCGGCTCCGCCTTCATCATCGGCATCCAGGCGGTGGCGATCCTGTCCATCGGCACGCTGTCGCCGCAGGCCTTCTTCCAGTCCGAGATCGTGATCGCGCACGCGCCGGCGGCGGAAAGCTGGCTGTGGCTGCCGACCCGCGCCGTGCTCGGCGACGGGATGGCACTGCTGGCGACTTTCGCGATCGGCCTGCTGCTGCTCGCCGTGCCGATGCAGATCCTCGCCAAGCGCCTTGGCGACTATGCGTTGGCGGCGGCGGGCGTGGCGCAGGGCGACCGCCGGCCGCGTCGCGCCAGCTGGGTGTTCCGCAGAGCGGGCGCCAGCCGGTTGCTGCGCCGCAAGGAATGGGTTTTGCTGCTGCGCGACCCCTGGCTCGCCTCGCAGACCTTGATGCAGATGCTCTATCTCATCCCCTCCGGCCTGCTGCTGTGGCGCTGCTATGGCGACAGCCAGGGGGCCTCGGTGGTGCTGGCGCCGGTCCTCACCATGGCGGCGGGGCAGCTCGGCGGCGGCCTCGGCTGGCTCGCGGTCTCCGGCGAGGACGCGCCGGACCTCATTGCCTCCGCGCCGCTCTCGCCCGGCCTGCATCTGCGCTCCAAGGTCGAGGCTGTGCAGCTGGCGATCTTCGCCGTCTTCGCGCCTTTCCTCCTCGCCCTGGCGGGGCTCGACTGGAAATCGGCGCTGATCGTGGCGGCGGGCATCGGCATCGCGGCCTTGTCCTCGACCCTGGTCCAGATCTGGTTCCGCAGCCAGGCCAGCCGGCGGCATTTCCGGCGCCGGCAGACCTCGTCCCGCATCGCCACCTTCGCCGAGGCCTTCGCCTCGGTGGCCTGGGCGGCGACGGCGGCGATCGCCTCCAGCGGCTCCTGGCTGCTCGCCATCGGTCCGGCGGTGATCGCCCTGCTCATTCTCTACGGTGCCTGGGCCATGCGCCCGCGAAGCTGAGGGCATTCGCGCAGCCCGCGCTATTGTTGGCCCCGCGCCGCCGTGTTACGCCGCTGTCATGACCATGCCCGCCCCGGTTCAAGCAGCTTCCGCGCATCACCCCCCGCCCTATAAGGGCATCGCCATCGGCTTCCTCGCCTACCTGCTGTTCTCCTGCGGCGACGCGGCGATGAAGGGACTGGGCGGCAGGCTGCCGGTCTACGAGATCGGATTCTTCTCCATGCTGGTCTCGGCGCTGGTGCTGTTCGTGCTGCGCCCGCGCGACGAGCGCTGGCGCGACGCCTGGCGGCCGCGCCACCCCAAGCTGGTCATTCTGCGCGGCCTGACAGGCGCGGCGGCCGGAATCCTCGCCGTCTTCGCCTTCACCACGCTGCCTTTCGCCGAGGCCTATGCCCTCATCTTCCTCTCGCCCTCGATCGCCACCATCCTGTCGATCTTCCTGCTCGGCGAGCAGGTGCGCTGGCGCCGCTGGTTCGCCGTGGCTTTGGGCTTCGCCGGAGTGCTGGTGATCGTGCGGCCGGGCTTTGAGGAGCTCGGCTTCGGCCATCTCTGCGCGCTCGGCGTCTCCTTCTTCTCGGCCAGCACGGTCATCATCCTGCGCAAGCTGGGGCCGACCGAGCGGCGGGTAAGCCTGCTCGGCGCCGTCGTGGTCGCCGCCCTGCTCTCCAACGGCCTCCTGATGCTGCCCGGCTTCCGCTGGCCAACCCTGGAAGACCTGCCGCTGATCGCGCTGGCAGGACTTTGCGCCGGCGTGGCGCAACTCTGCCTCGTGGTGGCAACGCGGCATGCGCCGGCCAATCGGGTGGCGCCGGCGCAATACAGCCAGATGGTCTGGGCGATCCTGATCGGCGGCCTGTTCTTCGCCGAATTCCCCGACAGCCTCGCCATGGTCGGCATCGCCCTGATCGCGGTTTCCGGCCTCATCACCTTCCTGCGCGAGGAGGCGCGCGGCGGCTGGTGGGCGCGCATCATCCTGCAGCGCGAGCGCAGCTAGAGCCTTGCGCCGCGGCGGCGAAGGACCAAGAATGGCCGCCATGACCCTCGCCGATTTCACGACGTCGCTGACCGGGACGCAGCCGCCGGCCGATCCGGCGCTTGCCGCCCTGTGGTGGGACGCCAGGGACGACTGGCAGGCCGCGCACGAACACGTGCAGCGTGACGAGGGCAATCCTGCCTGCGACTGGGTGCACGCCTATCTGCACCGCAAGGAGGGCGACCTGTCGAACGCGCGCTACTGGTACCGCAATGCCGGCCGGCCGGCGGCGAGCGGATCGCTTGAGCAGGAGTGGCATGCGATCGTCGCGGCGCTGACCGGCGCGCAGGAGGAGCAGCACAAGGCATGACTGCCCACGCCATGAACCACTTCACCATTCTGGCGGAGGATCTGCGCCGGACCTGCGATTTCTACCGCGACCTGCTCGGCCTTACGGAGGGCTATCGCCCGGACATGGGCTTTCCGGGCGCCTGGCTCTATGCCGGCGAAACAGCTGTCCTGCATGTGGTGTCGAAAAGGCCGCTCCCCGCCCAGCGCGCCGGGGTGCTCGATCACATGGCCTTCAGCGCCAGCGGCCTCGCCGAAACCGTCATGAAGCTGAAACAGCGCGGCATCCAGTACCGCCTCGACCGCCAGGTGGAGACCGGGACCTGGCAGCTCTTCCTGCACGATCCCAACGGCGCCAAGGTCGAGCTCGACTTCCCGGCCGCGGAGCCGGAACCGGCTTAGGCCGGCCGTCGCGCGACTGGTTGCCGCAGGCAGCTTGAACCCCCTTCCATTCCCGCGTATCTTCGTATCTATGAATATAAAGAAGATGAGCCGCACGGCGGAGATGGTCAGCGAGCTGATGAAGACGCTGGCGCACCCGAAGCGCCTGCTGATCCTTTGCCAGCTGGTGGAGGGCGAGCGCTCGGTCGGCGAGCTGGCCCGCCTGCTGGATATGCGCGAGGCCGCCGTTTCGCAGCAGCTGACCCTGCTGCGCAAGGACAAGCTGGTCGCCACCCGGCGCGAGGGGCAGACCATCTGGTATTCGATGCCGCGCGAGGATGTGAAGGCGCTGCTGGGTTATCTCTACCAAACCTACTGCGTCACACCGGAACGCCGCTAGTCAATCGGCCGGAACGGCCGCCATGCATTCCTGGAGGAGCCGCCCATGAAACCCGAGGTCACCGCCTTCTTCGACGAGGACACCTTCACCGTCTCCTATGTCGTGACCGACCCGGCGAGCAAGGTCTGCGCCATCGTCGACAGCGTGCTCGACTTCGATCCGGCCTCCGGGCGCACCAGCCGCAAATCGGCGGACCAGGTCATCGCCTTCATCCGCAAGAGCGGCCTCAAGACCGACTGGATCCTCGAGACCCATGTCCATGCCGACCATTTGAGCGCGGCGCCCTATCTGCGCAAGGAGCTCGGCGGGCGCATCGGCATCGGCTTCAACGTCACCACGGTGCAGAACGTCTTCGGCAAGGTGTTCAACGTCGAGCCCGAGTTCAAGCGCGACGGCAGCCAGTTCGACCACCTGTTCCAGGACGGCGAGAGCTTCAAGATCGGCGGCATCGAAGCCAAGGCGATGTATACGCCGGGCCACACGCCGGCCTGCATGACCTATGTGATCGGCGACGCGGGCTTCGTCGGCGACACCATGTTCATGCCGGATTACGGCACCGCGCGCTGCGACTTCCCCGGCGGCGACGCGCGCCAGCTCTATCGCTCGATCAAGAAGATCTTCGCCCTGCCGCCGGCCACGCGCCTGTTCATGTGCCACGACTACAAGGCACCTGGCCGCGACGAGTATCGCTGGGAAACCACGGTGGCGGAGGAAAAAGCGAAGAACGTCCACGTGCGCGACGGCATCTCCGAAGACGAGTTCGTCGCCATGCGGCAGAAGCGCGACGCGACCCTGTCGATGCCGCGCCTGATCCTGCCTTCGGTGCAGGTCAACATGCGGGCCGGCAACCTGCCGCCGCCGGAAGGCAACGGCGCGCGCTACCTGAAACTGCCGATCGACGCGCTGTAACCGCAGCCGCCAAGCACTAGGGCATAAGGCCGCCGGGCATTCCCCGGCGCCATTTGGAGGAACGCTTATGGAGAACATCAAGCGGCTGACGCCGTTTCTGTCGGTGGCGCCCCAGATCAGCCTGGGCGACATCGGCACGCTCTCCGCGCATGGCTACCGCGCGGTGATCAGCAATCGGCCCGACGGTGAGGGCGAGGGCCAGCCCTCAGCCGCCGAGATCGCCGAGGCCGCCAAGCGCAGCGGCCTCGAGTTCCGCCATATTCCGGTGGTGTCCGGCAAGATCGGCGACGAGGACGTGACCGCCTTTGCCGCTGCCCTGGCCGAGCTGCGCGGGCCGGTGCTCGCCTTCTGCCGCACCGGCACGCGCTCGACCAGCCTGTGGGCGCTCTCCGAGGCGCACCACCTCGATCCGGCCGCGATCCTGCAGACGGCCGCCGCGATCGGCTATGACCTCTCGGCCCTGGATGACCGCCTGCGCAATCGTTGGCAGGCCGGCCTGCGCCAGACCGCCCGCCTCGACACCGCCGCCAAGACCGTGCAGACGACGCATCAGACGCCCTATGACGTGCTCATCGTCGGCGGCGGCGCAGCCGGCTGCGCGGCGGCGGCCAGCCTGCTGAAGCGGCGCGCGGGCCTGTCGATCGCCATCATCGAGCCGCGTGACATCCATTACTACCAGCCAGGCTGGACGCTCGTCGGGGGCGGCGTGTTCGACCGCTCCCGGACCGAACGGCCGATGGCCAATGCCATCCCCAAGGGTGTCAAGTGGATCCGCGCCGCCGTGGCCGGGTTCGAGCCAGAGCACAACGCGGTGGTGCTGGAGGACGGCACCCGCATCCCCTATCGCACGCTGGTCGCGGCTCCCGGCCTCACCCTGCGCTGGAACGCCATTCCCGGCCTCAGCGAGACGCTGGGCAAGAACGGCGTCACCTCCAACTACCTGTTCGACCTGGCGCCCTATACCTGGCAGCTGGTCCAGGGCCTGCGCAGCGGCACGGCAATCTTCAGCCAGCCGCCGATGCCGATCAAATGCGCCGGCGCGCCGCAGAAGGCGATGTACCTGTCCTGCGACTACTGGCGCCGGCAGGGCGTGCTCGACAACATCAACGTCGAGTTCCAGACCGCGGCGGCGGTGCTGTTCGGCGTCGCCGATTTCGTGCCGCCGCTGATGAAATACGTCGAGCGCTACGGCGCCAAGCTGAACTTCAACTCCCAGCTGACCGCCATCGACGGGCCGGCACGCAAGGCCTGGTTCGACATCAAGAAGCCCGACGGCACGATCGAGCAGGTCGAGCGCGGCTTCGACATGATCCACGTGGTGCCGCCGCAATCGGCACCCGATTTCGTCCGCCAGTCGCCGCTGGCCGATGCCGCCGGCTGGATCGAGGTCGATCACGAGACCCTGCGCCACAAGCGCTACGGCAACGTCTTCGGCCTGGGCGACGGCTGCTCGGCGCCAAATGCGAAAACAGCAGCGGCCGTGCGCAAGCAGGCGCCGGTGGTAGCGGAGAACGCGCTGGCCGTGCTCGATGGCCGCGGCCCGCGGGCGCTCTATGACGGTTACGGCTCCTGCCCGCTCACGGTCGAGCGCGGCAAGGTGATCCTGGCGGAGTTCGGCTATGGCGGAAAACTGCTGCCAACCTTCCCGCTTGACCCGCGGGTGCCGCGGCGCATCGCCTGGCAGCTGAAGGCCGCGCTGATGCCCGGCATCTACTGGGATATGATGCTGCGCGGCCGCGAGTGGCTGGCGGAACCGAAGCTGCTGCCGCACGAGCCGCTGCCGCACGAGGCGGCCGGCGCCTGCGACTTCGAAACCAGGCCGAAGTGACATGATGCGGCTGCGCGACCTTCTGCCCGCCCTGGACTGGGCGCGCGATTACGACCGCACCAGTTTCGCCGGCGATGCGACGGCGGCGGTGATCGTCACCATCATGCTGATCCCGCAGAGCCTGGCCTATGCCATGCTCGCGGGACTGCCGCCGCAGATCGGCCTCTATGCCAGTATCCTGCCGCTGGTCGCCTATGGGCTGTTCGGCACCAGCCGCACGCTCGCCGTTGGCCCGGTCGCCGTCGTCTCGCTGATGACGGCTTCGGCGATCGGGCCGATCGCCGAGGCCGGCAGCGGCGCCTATGTCGCCGCCGCCCTGGCGCTCGCCCTGATGTCGGGCCTGATCCTCGTCGCCATGGCGGCGCTGCGCCTGGGAGTGATCGCCAATTTCCTCAGCCATCCGGTCATCGCTGGCTTCATTAGCGCCTCCGGCATCCTGATCGCCATCAGCCAGGCCAAGCATCTGCTGGGCATTCCGGCGAAGGGCGATACCCTGCCGGACATGCTCCGCTCTTTGGCGGGCACCATCGGCGATGCGAACCTCCCGACGCTGGTCATCGGGGTTGCCGCCATCGCTTTCCTGTTCTGGGTGCGCAAGTCGCTAAAACCACTCCTGGCCCGGCTCGGCCTCGGCCCGCGCCTCGCCGATCTCCTTGCCAAGGCCGGCCCGGTCGCGGCGGTCATCGTCTCCGCCAGCTGCGTCGCGCTGTTCGGGCTGGACGCGCAAGGGGTCAAGGTGGTCGGCGCGCTGCCGACCGGCCTGCCGCCCCTCACCTTGCCGCAAGTCGATCTCGATCTGTGGTCGGAGCTGTTGCTGGCCGCCATCCTCATCAGTCTGGTGGGTTTCGTTGAATCGGTTTCCGTCGCCCAGACCCTGGCGGCCAAGCGGCGGCAGCGCATCGGCCTCAACCGCGAGCTGGTGGGGCTCGGCGCCGCCAACATCGCCTCGGCGCTCACCGGCGGCTATCCGGTGACCGGCGGCTTCGCCCGCTCGGTGGTGAATTTCGACGCCGGCGCGCAGACGCCCTTCGCCGGCATGCTGACCGCGCTCGGCATCCTGCTCACCACGCTGTTCTTCACCCCGCTCTTCGCGACCCTGCCGCAGGCGGTGCTGGGCGCGACGATCATCGTCGCCGTGCTGTCGCTGGTCGACCTGCGCGGATTCCTGCGCACCTGGGGCTATTCCAAGGCCGACGGCGCGGCGATGACGGCGACCGCCGTGGTGGTGCTGGCCATCGGCGTCGAGCCCGGCATCGTCACCGGCGTCGGATTGTCGCTGCTGTTGTTCCTGTGGCGCACCAGCCGGCCGCACATGGCGATCGTCGGCCAGGTGCCGGGGACCGAGCATTTCCGCAACATCCTCCGTCACAAGGTGACGGAGAGTCCGCAAGTGCTCTCGGTCCGCGTCGACGAGAGCCTCTATTTCGCCAATGCCCGCTACCTCGAGGATCGCCTCTACGACATGGTCGCCACGCGGCCCGGCCTGCGCCACGTGGTGCTGATGTGCCCTGCCGTGAATTTCATCGACGCCAGCGCGCTGGAAAGCCTGGAGGCGATCGCCCACCGGCTCAACGCGGCGGGAGTCGAGTTCCATCTCTCCGAAGTGAAGGGTCCAGTCATGGACCGCCTGCAGCGCTCGGACTTCTTCGACCATTTCAAGGGCCAGGTCTTCCTCAGCCAGCACCAGGCGCTGGCCGCCCTCGATCCCGACACCACGCGGAAGGCCGATCTGGCCGCCTAGGCGCGGCCGATGCTGGTATATGTGAACCCGGCGGCGCGGATTTCCGCCGGCCGGTAGACATTGCGCAGGTCGACCATCACCGGCTGCTTCATCTTCACCTTCATCCGGCCAAGGTCGAGGGCGCGGTAGGAATTCCACTCGGTCAGGATGACCACCGCGTCGGCGCCGGCCATCGCGTCATAGGGATCGTCGCAATAGGCGAGATCGGGCATCAGCTTGCGCGCCTCCGCCATGCCCTCGGGGTCGTGCGCCTTGACCGTGGCGCCCGCGGCCAGGAGGGCGGGCGCGATGGCGAGGCTCGGGGCCTCGCGCATGTCGTCGGTGTTCGGCTTGAAGGTGAGGCCGAGCAGCGCCACCGTCTTGCCCCTCAGCGATCCGCCGAGCGCCGCCTTCACCCGCTCCACCATCTGCAGCTTGCGCGCCTCGTTGAAATCGACCGTCGCCTCGATCAGGCTCAGCGGCGCGCCGGCCTGGCGGGCGATCTGCACCAGGGCGCGGGTGTCCTTGGGAAAGCAGGAGCCGCCATAGCCCGGGCCGGGGTGCAGGAACTTCTTGCCGATGCGGCCGTCGAGGCCGATGCCGCGCGCCACGTCGTGCACGTCGGCGCCGACTTTCTCGCACAGATCGGCGATCTGGTTGATGAAGGAGATCTTCATCGCCAGGAAGCCGTTGCCGGCATATTTGATGAGCTCCGCCGTCTCCAGCCCGGTGAACAGGATCGGCGTCTCGATCAGGTGCAGCGGCCGGTAGAGCTGGCGCATCACCTCGCGGGCGCGGTCGCTCTCCGC
>JAEUKU010000185.1 GCA_016794075.1 Rhodospirillaceae bacterium | reverse complement strand
CCGACGCCGGGCGCGCGGGTGATCGCCGCCTTGTCCTGCGCCGCGATGGCGAGCGAGAGATCGTCGGGCGACAGCACGCCCAGAATGGCAAGGGCGACCTTCGCGCCCACCCCTTGCACGGTGGTCAGCAGGCGGAACCAGTCGCGCTCGCTCTTCTCGGCGAAGCCGTAGAGGTTGATCGCATCCTCGCGCACCTGGGTCTCGATCAGCAGGCTGACCAGGGCACCGCTGCCGCCCAATTGCCCGAGCGTACGGTTGGAGGCGTGCACGACATAACCCACGCCGTTCACGTCGACGATGGCGGCATCGCCGGTGACGCTGTCGACCGTGCCGGTCAGCTTGCCGATCACCGCAGGACCTCGCGGAAATCCTTGGCACCCCAGGTCTTCAGCGTGGCGCGGTGATGCGCGTGGCAGATGGCAACGGCGAGCGCGTCGGCGGCATCGGCGCTGTCGGCATCGCCCGACGCCGGCAACAGCACGCGCACCATCATCTGCACCTGCTCCTTCGCCGCATGGCCGGCGCCGACCACGGATTTCTTGATCAGGTTCGCCGGATACTCGGCAACCTTGAGGTTGAACAAGGCCGGCGTCAGCAGCACCACGCCGCGCGCCAGGCCGAGCTTCAGGGTCGAGGTCGGGTTCTTGTTGACGAAGGTCTCCTCCACCGCCGCCTCGACCGGCTCCCACTGGTCGATGACCGTGCGCAGACCGTCATGGATCTGCACCAGGCGTTCGGCCAGCGGGCGCTTGGAATCCGAATTGACCGTGCCCGCGGCGACGAAGGACAGGCGCGAGCCATCGGCCTCGATCACACCCCAGCCGGTATGCTGCAATCCGGGATCGAGGCCCAGCAGGCGCATCTTGCGTCAGGCCGACAATTTGGCGAGGGTTTCGTCGGAGAATTCGAAATTGCCGAACACCACCTGGACGTCGTCATTATCCTCGAGCACGTCGATCAGCTTCAGCAGCGAATCCGCCGCGTCGCCGTCGACCGGCACGGTGTTGAGCGGCAGCCATTGCAGCTTGGCTTCGCGCGCCGGGCCAAACTTGGCTTCCAGCGCGTCGCGCACGGTGGAGAAATCCTCCGTCGCGCAGGTGATCTGGTGCGCCTCGGCATCGCTCTCGACATTGTCGGCGCCGGCTTCGAGCGCCGCCTCGAACACCGCGTCGGCGCTGCCGGCCTTGGCCGGGTAGACGATGACGCCCTTGCGCTCGAACATGAAGGAGACGGAATTGGTCTCGCCCAGATTGCCGCCGGCCTTGGAGAAGGCGGAGCGGATTTCCGAGGCGGTGCGGTTGCGGTTGTCGGTCAGCGCCTCGACGATGAGGGCGATGCCGCCCGGGCCGTAGCCCTCGTAGCGCACCTCTTCATAGGCGGTGGAATCGTCGCCGCCCGCCCCGCGCTTGATGGCGCGTTCCATCGTGTCCTTGGGCATGTTGGCGTCGCGCGCGGCGATCATGGCGGCGCGCAGGCGCGGATTGGCATTGGGATCGCTGAGGCCGGTCTTGGCCGCGACGGTCAGCTCCCGGATGATCTTGGTGAAGATCTTGGCGCGCTTCGCGTCCTGCGCGCCCTTCCGGTACATGATGTTCTTGAATTGTGAATGGCCGGCCATGCCCTCGACTCCGGGACCCAAGTGCTTGAGAACGTTGCGAGAAATCCTACCACATCTTGCGGGTCCGGCCAGGACCGGATGGTCAGGCTAGGCCGCGAATATGGCAGGAGTTTGACCGCCTTTTAGCACACTTCCCCGCGTCGCCAAGAACCCCTGCAAGGCGCCTCCACGAGCGGGGTGGACCGGGCAGTCTTAACCCCCTGTTTACGAATTTGGGCGCAGGCTCGCCTTCGATACCTGCATCGTGCGCCACCCGAGGAAACGACCATGTCGGAAGCACTCCAGTTCACCCGCGCCGAGCACGGCGTCGCCGAATTGCAGCAGGAGGTCGTCCGCATGGCTGATATGGTCTGCGAGGCCACCCGCCAGGCCGCCTTGGACGGCATCGGCTCGGCCCTGTCGATCGCCGCCGACCGGACCCCGGAAACCCCGGACCGGGTGCGCGAGATCGCCAACCAGGTCCTGGCCCGCGCCCAGATCATGCAGAACGAGATCGACCGCTTCCTGGCGGTCGCCCGCGGCCAGCAGCACTAAACCCCGCCGCGGCTGTTCAAGCCGCATTCCCTAAGCCTGGCCCCCTTCTGGGTCTGAAGCCCGCCTGATCGTCGGCGGGCTTTTTGTTTGACCGCCCGTCTTGTTTGACCGCCCGTCCGGCGCCCGATTTGACCGCGCTTTGATCGCCTTTTCACCGCCGGATGACCGCGCCGCGGTAGGCACGCGCATCGATCGGCCGGCGTCCCGCGCCGCCGGGTCATCAGCGGGAGCATCTCGTCCATGCCACGAACTGCCACGGCCCGCGCCACGGACCGGTCATCCACCGCCTGTTTGGTACTGAACGGGACAAAGTACGGTCCTTGGGAGCTTTGTCGTCCCCGGTTCCCAGCCGGGACTTGTCCAAGTCACCGGATAAATTGGCAGTTCCGCCATAGAAGTCCAGTTTCTGTTGTTGATGCCAACAAGAAAATCATATCCCTCCACATTTCTTGCCAGAACCCGCCGAGCCCTTTTGCCAATGGAGGAGAGATTGCTTGACCGATTTTCCCGGCCGCGCCGCCGGCTCAGCCGATTCCTGATCGCCCTCTGCGCCGCGTCCAGTGTCGGCGCCGCACCGGCCCTGGCGTGGCAGACCGCGCACGGCAATCCGGATAACAGCGGCGCGGTCGACGTTGAGACGGCGCCGGCGCAGGCGCCCCTCCCCAACGCCCAGCAGCTCGGCGGGATCGCCCCCGGCGCCGGGCCGGTGATCGCGCCCGACGGCACCGTCTATGTGGTGAACGGCCGCGGCAAGCTGAAGTCGTTCAAGCCCGACGGCACGCCGGGCTGGAGCCGGGACATCGGCAACCAGGGCGTGCTCTCCTCGCCCGTCTTGGGCAGCGACGGCTCGATCTACGTCATCGGCGCGGCAAGGATCCGCGATCACACCGTCAATCCCCCGACGACGAAGAACATCGCGGAGCTGCACAAGTTCAATTCCGGCGGCGCCTATCTGTGGCATGTGCCGCTGCCCGGCGCAGCCGGCGGGCTCATCACCAGCGCGCCGCCCAACATCTGGAAGATCCCCGGCACGGCGGATGTGATTCTCGTGCCCACGGTGTTCAAGCCGGGGAACTACCAGGCACGCTTGACCGCCTTCTCCGAGACCGGCGGCGTGCTGGCCGATCAGATCGTCACCGCCTTCTCGTTCGAGACCACGGGCGGATCCGGCGGCATCTCCGGCTGGGACGTTCCCTGCTATCTGGTGACGCTGGGCCATTACGGCTGCAAGCCGAGTTTCGGCGCGCCGGCCTCAGGCACCGATCCGGTCCACTTCCTTCCCGAGCGGATGATCCCGCCGGTTCCGGCCGTCGCCGTCTTCGGCCCGACGGGCAACGAAGTGCCGCTCGTGATGATGTCGGACGGGTTCCAGGACCTGGTCGGCTACTTCTTCTCGGGCAGTGCTCTCGAGGAACGCTTCCGCGTCCACCTCGAGCGCGGCAAGCTGCTGTCGACGCCGCTCGCCTGGCCCACCGGGCACGCGATGATCAGCCTGGGCGAGAAGGACAAGCCCGCCGAGGTGATGTTCGCCGGGCTCAACAAGTCGACCATCCGCGCGGCGGGGCCGGTCACCTGGGCCGCGCCGACGGCGCTCGGCAACAGCCGCTTTGCCCTGGTCCGTCGCCAAGGCGGCGTCACGGTGCTACGCGGGGCATCGGAAGAGATCACGGTTGCCCTGCCCGGCGAATCCATCGCCTCGGCGGCGGCCTCGCGCAACCATGTCTTCGTGTCGACCGCCAGCGCGCTGCACACCTTCGACAAGGCGACGATGCAGGAGGTCGCCAGGTTCGACTGGCAGCGCGGCGGCGCCTCGCCGGTGGCGATCGGGCCGCAAGGCCATGTCTACGCCATCGCCGATGACCGCCTCTACATCTTCCCGCCGACGCTGCAGGTGACCGGCACCCCATCGCCGTCGACGCCGCCGCCGGCGCCGACCAATCCGCAATCGCCGCGCTACGACCCGCCGAAGAGCAAGAACGGCTACGCGCTGTTCGCCTGCCTGGAACTGGATGGCGACGATTGCGGCAAGCAGGACCACCGCGAGATCGCCGGCCTGTTCTGCGCCAAGGAAGGCTATGCCGCGGTCGAGAAGTTCGACGTCGACACGAAGAAGACCAAGGCCGAGACCCTGCAGGGCGACGAATATTGCAGCAAGAAGAAGTGCAAGGTGTTCGACGAAATCGTCTGCAAGAACTGATATTGGAGCCGCATCCATGATACGCGTCCACCGCGCGCGACGCCGCATCGCTTTGATCGCGGCCGCCGCGCTCTTATGCGCGACAGCGCACGATGCCTTCGCCTGGCAGACCGCACACGGCGATCCGGACAACACCAGCTTCGCCGATGTCCTCACCATTCCGGCGACCGTGCCAGCGACCGTGGCCGGCAACCTCGGCAGCATCGCGCCCGGCGCCGGGCCGGTCGTCGCGCCCGACGGGACGGTCTATGTCGCCAGCGAGCAGGGCTGGGTCATGTCGTTCAAGCCGGACGGCACGCCGGGTTGGCGGCGCCAGATCGCCCAGAACCAGATGATCGTCGCCTCGCCGGCGATCGGCTCTGACGGCACAGTTTATGTCGTCGGCATCACCCGTCCGGCCGAAGGCCAGCCGCCCGCGGTCCAGCGCGTCGATGCGACCTTGCACCGCTTCAATGCAAGCGGCGCCTATCTGGGCCAGACCGTGTTTCCGCAGCACAACGGCAAGGTCGGATCGACCATGGCGCCGCCCAACATCTGGCGCTTCAACGGCACCGAACTGGCGATGGTGCCGGCCCTGTATCCCGGGCCGGTCGGCGGCATGGTCGACATCCGGCTGCTCGCGTTCTCTCCCGGCGGGTCTGTCGTCGCGGACCAGAATGTGACCTCGATCGCGGCGGAGACGACGGGCGGCGCCGGCATCCCTTCCGGGCTTGCCCCGCTATGCCTGCTTCCGCCGGTCGGCACCGTCGTCTGCCTCGTCGGGTTCTCCGAATTCGGCGTGCCGGGCAGCGGACTGACGGCAACGATGCCGGGCGTCGGCATCTATGCCAATCCCCTGGGCGGCACGCCCTGGATCCTGCTGTCGGATCACGACAAGGACCTGGTCGGCCTGACCTATTCGGCGGGCGAGAGCAAGTTCTACGAAACCTTCCGCAAGCATGAGAGCAATCGCTACATGCGGTCGGCGCCGACGATCCTGGCCAACCGGCACACGGTCATCGGCTTCGAGGACATCACGCGCGACGACAACGGCAAAGGCTCCGGTGCCCAATCCGGCGGCATCCTTTTCTCAGGCCCCAACGCGACGAAGGTGGCACCGGTCAGCGGGCTGCAGGAAATCTATGGCGCGCCGACGCAGTTGAAGGACGGCCGGGTGGTGCTGATCGGCGCCCAGGGACACCTCACGGTGCTCAACAACGTGACTGCCGCCGGCAAGTTCCGCCTGCCCGGCACCTCCATCGTCCCGGTGGCGGCGTCGCGCACGCATTTCTTCGTCTCGATGAGCGGCTCACTGCACACCTTCGAGACCGCGACGCTCATCGAGGTGGGCAAGTTCAGCTGGGCCAACGGCGGCAAATCGCCGCCGGTCGTCGGACCGCTTGGCCATGTCTATGCGATCGCCGGCAACCAGATGATGGTGTTCCCACCGCCACCCGGCACGCCGGCGAGCACCAGCGGCGCCGGCGGCAATGACGCGCCGAAGGGCGGCGTGTTCCAGGCAGAGAACATCCCGGCGCCCACCGGCCAGAAGACCGGCGTCTTCCAGGCCGAGAGCATTCCGGCGAGCCCCCCGCCCCAAGGCAATCAACCGGCCAGCTACAAGCCGCCGAAGAGCAAGAACGGCCACCGCCTGTTCGCCTGCCTGGAGTTGGATGGCGACGATTGCGGCAAGCAGGACCATCGCGAGATCGCCGGCCAGTTCTGCGCCAAGGAAGGCTATAGCGCGGTCGAGAAGTTCGACGTCGACACCAGGAAGGGCAAGGCCGAGACCCTGCAGGGCGACGAATATTGCAGCAAGAAGAAGTGCAAGGTGTTCGACGAGATCATCTGCAGAATGTAGCGCTCTCTCGCCGGTACTCCCTGGCCGGTACTCCCTGGCCGGTGCTCCCCCGCCGGTCCCCAGCCCCGCCTCCCGTGAGGCGGGGCTTTTTCTTGCGCGACTGCGGGAGCGGGGTGTGAGGTTGGGCAGGATTTGACGCGACATGCGGTTCCTCGCCAGTTCTTGTTGGGAGGTCGCACAGGTTTCGTGTATGAATTCACACATAAGAACGAAGCATCGAAGCGATTGCGGCTGACGGTCGCGTTTCGATCGTTCTCCGCAAAGGGTCTGCGCAACTGCGGGCGCCGGCGGCCGTTCTGGCCGCGCGGCCGCCGCGAACCCGGCGGAGGGCTGGCATGTTCTGGCAATCGACATCGCGCTTCTGTACCCGGCACGCGCTCCGCGGCGCCGCGGCGTTCCTGATGCTGTTGCAGCCCGGCCCGGGTTTCGCCTGGGAACAGCCGCACGGCGACCCCACCAACAGCGGCTTCGCCATCGTCCAGACCAGGCAAGCCACCTCGGGCTCGGTCTCGATCCCCAATATCGGCAGCTTCGCACCCGGGGCCGGTCCGGTCGTCGCGAAGGATGGCACCGTCTATATCGGCAATGAGCAGGGCAAGCTGATGGCCTTCCGCGCCGACGGCGCGCCCTATTGGAGCCGCGATATCGCGCGGGGGCAATCCATCGTCGCCTCGCCGATGATCGATTCCGAAGGCAACGTCTATGTCATCGGGGTGCGGACGGTGCGCGATCACACGGTGACGCCGAGCGTGACGCGCCGCGACTCCACCCTGCACAAATTCACCGCCGGCGGCGGCTGGCTCTACCAGGTGCCGTTCCCCCAGCAGGGCAATGGCGGCGCCGCCACAGCGGCGCCCAATCTCTGGCGCCACAATGGCGCCGAGGCGATCATGATCCCGATCTCCTATGCCAATCCGCTGACCGGCGGGTTCGAGACGCGGCTGCTCGCCTTCTCCACCGGCGGCCAGGTGCTGGCCGACGCGCGCGTCGGCGTCGAGGTGCCGACCGTCACCGGCGGCAGCGACTACCCGACCTGGCAGGTCTATCTCTGCCTGGTGCCACCCTTCCTCGGCTGCCTGGCGCCGGCCGGATTTAGCCTCGGCCTGGGCGGGCCGATCGCGCAGCCGACGCCGACCGCGGCCGTCTTCACCTTTGCCGGCGGCGGCACACCCTTCATTATGGCGGCGGACGGGTTCGAGAACATCGCCGGCTTCACCTTTGACGCCGGCAGCGCCACGCTGACCGAGCGCTTCCGCGTGACCGAGGACAACCCCAAGGTCCATGCCTTTACCTCCACGCCGATGGTGCTGCCGGACGGCCACACCCTGGTCACCGTGCCCGGCGGCCTGCGCTTCGTCGGCCCGAACATGAACCAGGTCGCGACGGTGAAGGACGCCCGCAGCTTCGGCCCGCCCACCCGGCTCGCCAACGGCAAGGTCGTGGTGGTCAGCGGACCGGACGCCGTCATCCTGACCAGCGACGGCAAGGTCGAGCGGCGCATCGCCCTCGGCAGTTCCTCCGTCGCCTCGGCCGCCGCCTCCTCCAACCAGTTCTTCGTCTCGACCGCGGACGCGCTGCTCAGCTTCGACACGTCGACACTGGAGCAGGTCGGCCGCTTTGACTGGGTCGGCGGCGGCCTCAATCCGCCGGCGATCGGGCCGAAGGGACATGTCTATGCGATCGCGTCGAACATCCTGTTCGTCTTCCCGCCGCCGAAGAAGATCGCCGGCGACGCCAAAGTGGGGCAGCCGGCCGGCACCGGTGTGGTGCAGATCGATCCCGCCCCGCCAACGGCGCAGCCGAGCTCGCAGCTCTACCACCCACCCCTGACGGCGGGCGGCAACCGGCTTTTCGCCTGCGAGGAGCTGGACGAGGACGATTGCGGCAAGGGCGACCACCGCGCCATCTCGCTCGCGTGGTGCCAGAAGCAGGGCTACGCGAAGGTCAAGGGCTTCGACGTCGACAAGCGCAAGGTGACAGCGGAGACGCTCGACGGCCGCTTCTGCTCGAAGAAGACCTGCCGGGTCTTTGATTCCATCGGCTGCGAGATGTAGCGGATCTACCGCCCGGACTACCCGGCGCCCTCGGCGCTGTGATGTTGAGCACATTTACAGCATTTTTATGCAACCACGGTCACCGATCACCGCCTCTTGTTAGGAAGCTCCACATATTTCCTGCTATAAGTGGTCGCCTGGGGACTTCGCATCGGAGGAAGCTATGAACCCGAAGCTGCGCGCGGCTCTTCGGGCGTCCTTGCCCGCCGCCCTGGCGCTGGCGCTGACGTTACCTTCGGGCGGCGCCTTCGCCTGGGAACGACCGCATGCCGACGGCGCCAATAGCGGCTTCGCCGATGTGGCGACGCAGGCGGCGCAGCGGCCGCGCACGGTGCCCGGCATCGGCAGCTTCGCGCCCGGCTCGGGCCCGGTGATGGCGCCCGACGGCACCGTCTATCTCGGCAACAGGGAAGGCCAGCTCATCGCCCTGCAGGCCGACGGCACCGAGCGGTGGCGCGCGGCGATCTCGCCAGGCTTCGCCATCGTCGCCTCGCCCATCGTCGGCAGCGACGGGTCGATCTATGCGGTCGGCACCCGCACGGTGAAGAACAGCCAGGTGAGCCCGCCGCTCATCCGCTACGATTCCAGCCTCTACAAGTTCACGCCCGCCGGCCAACTCGCCTGGCAGACGCGCTTCCCCAACGGCTTCGACGGGCCGCTGGCGAATGCCGCACCGAACATCTGGAAGATCCCCGGCGAGTCCGACGTGGTGATGGTGCCGGTCGATTATCCCAACCGCCTGACCGGCGGCTACGACACCAACCTCGTCGCCTTCTCCTCGCTCGGCGCCGTGCTGCACAACGTCAAGGTCAAGACCATGGTGCAGCAGGTGACCGGCAGCAGCGACATGCCGCTGTGGTGCGCGACGCCGTTCACCATCCTCTCCTGCCTGCTCGGTTCCGACTTCAACCCGAGCGGCGGCGATTATGTCGAAGACCCGGCCACGCAACTGCCGGAGGACCTGGCGCTGCCGCGGCCGGGCGCCGCGATCGTCCGCTACGGCAGCACCATCGAGCCCTTCATCCTGGTTTCCAACCAGCACCAGGACTTCGTCGGCTATTCCTTCCCCTCCGGCCAGTTCCGCGAGCTATTCCGGGTGCATGACGAGAGCCGCTATTTGACCAGCACGCCGGTGGTGCAGCCGGACGGCCATACGCTGATCGCCGCAACCGACGGCGACGGCAAGGGCAAGCTCCTGTTCCTTGGCCCCAATGGCGTGACCTGGCCGCCGATCAAGGGACCGGTCGCACTGGCGCCGGCGACGCGGCTGGCCGACGGCCGCATGGCGGTGGTCGAGAGTAACCGGCGCCTGTCGATCCTCAACGGCAAGAACCTGGAGCGGCAGGTGCCCCTGCCCGGCCAGTCGGTCGTCGCGGCTGCCGCCTCGCGCAATCATCTCTTCGTCTCGACGGCGGGGTCGTTCCTCACCTTCGACCCGGCGACGTGGCAGATTCTGGCCGAGATCTCCTGGGTCGGCGGCGGCACGGTCACGCCGGCGATTGGGCCCCTGGGCCACGTCTACGGCATGGCCTCCAACGTGCTGTTCGTCTTCCCGCCGCCGGCGCCGACGACAATCGGTCCGCTGGTCGCCAATCCCGGTGTCGACAGCGTCAACACCGATCCCGGTCAGCCGGCGGTGACCCAGGCGCGGCAGCGCTTCAACGCGCCGACCACGCCGGCGGGGCAGCGCCTGTTCGCCTGCGAAGGGCTGGAGGACGGCGATTGCGGCAAGTCGGCGAGCAAATCCGTCGCCCGCGCCTTCTGCCAGGGCAAGGGCTTCAACAAGCTCGAGAAATTCGACACCGAGAAGCGCAAGGTCGCGGCGGCGCGGCTTGACGGCCAGCTCTGCCCCGGCAGCCGGTGCAAGGTATTCGACGAGATCACCTGCGCGAATTGACCCGCAGGCTATTTTGACCATTGGAGTTCACATGTTCCTGAAGACCATTGCCGAACACGAAGCCACCGGCGCAATCGCCGAGATCTATGCCAAGCAGAAGGCCCAACTCGGCTTCGTCATGGCGACGGCGCAATGCATGACGACGCGGCCCGACCTGCTGCCCGCCTATATGGATTTCGTCGCCAAGGTGCGCGGCGGCTTCTCGCTCGGCGAGCGCGGCTGGAAGCTCATCACCTTCATCGCCGCCAAGCACGTGCCCTCGACCTATTGCTCCGTGGTCTATGGCAAGCAGCTGATCGACGAGCTGGGCTCGAAGGAGAAGGTCCTGGCCGTGCAACGCGACTTCCGCAAGGCCGGGCTCTCCGCCAAGGAGGTCGGCATGCTGGACTATGCCGAGAAGATCGTGCTCACGCCCAACGAGACCTCGCAGGCCGACGTCGACAAGCTGCGCCAGCTCGGCTTCAGCGACCAGGAGATCTGCGACATCGCCTTCTGCGCCGCCTTCCGCTGCTTCATCAGCCGCTTCTTCGACGCCACCGGCGCGGGGCCGGAAGCCGCGTTCCTCGACGAGGACGAGACGTTCCGCAAGGCGATGATGGTAGGGCGGAAAATCTGATCCCCGCTGCGGGCATTCGCACAATCCCCGCCACCAACTCATTCGTCACCCCGGCCCTGCGCCGGGGTCCATTTCACCGCCGCACCGACTGCGGAAGCACCTACCGAACCTGGCAGTGCCCTTGCAGCGGCACGGTGGATCCCGGCGCTCCCCTCGGGTCAAGCCCGAGGGTCGGCCGGGATGACGGAAAGATCTAACCCGCAAACACCTTCGGGAAATGCTCCGTCAGCTTCCGCCGCCCCGCCTCGGTCACGCTGACCGCGCGCGAATTGTGCCTGCGGGTGATCCAGCCGAGGTCGAGCAGGCGCTCGGCCAAAGCGGCGCCCAGCGCGCCGCCGAGATGGTCGCGGCGCTCGCTCCAGTCGAGACAGGGGGCGGCGAATTTGCGGCGCTTGCCGCGGATCGCGTCGAGGTCGATGCCGAGCCCGGCGAACCACGCGGCGCCGCGCTTGGTGACGGCGAAGGCATCCGCCTCCTTGCGCAGCAGACCCTGCTTCACCAGCGCGTCGGCGAGGCCGATGCCGAGCTCGCCCGCCAGGTGGTCGTAGCACATGCGGGCCTGGCGCAGCTTCTCCTCGACGCGCGGCTGCGGCCGGCGCAAGGCGACGCGCGGCGCCACCGCCAGCATCAATTCGATCAGCTGGGCGACGTCGGGCGAGGCCAGGCGCACGTATTTGTGCCGGCCCTGCACCGCCACCGCGATCAGGCGATCGTCGAGCAGGCGCTTCAGATGCGCCGTCGCCGTGGCCGGCTCGACGCCCGAGCCATAGGCCAGCTCCTTGGCGGTCAGCGCGCGGCCCTCCATCAGAAGAATCAGCATCTTCATCCGCGTGGGATCGCCGAGCGTGCGGGCGAAGCCCTCGATGTCCGGCTCCTGGTCCATAGTTCGACGGTAGCCAAAGCGTTGCCGCATGACAAGCCGGCACGCTTCGGTCAGGGTCGAACCATCGACTGCAGCCGAGGTTCTCCCATGCCCGCCGATGCCCAACGCTCCGCCCTGATCTTCCCCGACAATCTGCTCGCGGCGGCATCCCATCCCGATCCCTATCCCTACTACGCCGCGTTGCTCGCCTATCGCCCGTTCTACCGCGAGACGCGGCTCGGCCTCTGGGTGGCGCTCGGCGCGCAGGCGGTCGCGGCGGTGCTGAAAAGCCCGCATTGCCGGGTGCGGCCAACGGCCGAGAAGGTGCCGGCATCCATCGCCGGATCGCGCGCGGGCGAGGTCTTCGGCCACCTGGTGCGGATGAATGACGGCGCGCGGCACGCCACGCTCAAGCCGGCACTCGCCGCCTGTCTCGAAGCCTTCGCGCCGGAGCGCGTGACCGCCGCGGCCCGGTCTTGTGCCGCCGCCTGCATCGGCACGATGGGAGCCGGCGGCAACGGCCTCGACGGCTTCCAGCGCGCTTATCCCGTCCAGGTGGTGGGGCGGTTGATCGGCCTGCCCGACGGGCCGGCAGCGGAGGCGGCGGCGCTGACCGGGGATTTCGTGCGCTGCCTCTCCCCGCTCAGCAACGCAGCCGAGATCGAGCGCAGCAAGCTGGCGGCGCCGCGCCTGCTCGATCTGATCGCGCGGCACGGATCGCCGATGCTCGTCGAGCGGCTGGCGAGCCTCGGCGTGCCGCAACGCGAAACGGCGCTCGCCAATCTGCTCGGCCTGATGTCGCAGACCTACGAGGCGACGGCGGGCCTGATCGGCAACGCGCTGCTGGCGCTGGCGCGCGATGAGGACATGCGGCGGCGCGCCGCCGGGGACGATGCGCTGCTGCGCCGCGTCGTCGCCGAAGTGGCGCGGCACGACCCGCCGATCCACAACACGCGGCGCTACGTCGCCGAGGATTGCCTGCTGGCCGGCCAGGCGCTGCAGGCGGGCGATGCGATTCTGGTGGTGCTGGCGGCGGCGAACCGCGACCCGGCGGTCAATCCGCGGCCGCATGCCTTCGATCCCGCGCGGGCGGATGCTGCCTGCTTCACCTTCGGTCGCGGCGCGCATGCCTGCCCGGGGCGCGACATGGCCGTCACGCTCGCCGTCATAGGCCTGCAGGCGCTGCTTGCCGGTCCGCTTGATTTCGACTCGCTGGCGGCGCCGCGCTATGCTCGATCGGTCAATGCCCGCATCCCCGTCTTTGGAGCACAACCATGATCGCCGTCATCTTCGAAGTCTGGCCGGAGCAGAGCCGCCGGCAGGACTATTTCGAGATCGCCGCGGAGTTGCGGCCGCTGCTGGCGCAGATCGACGGCTTCATCTCCCTCGAGCGGTTCGAGAGCCTGAGCGAGCCGGGCAAGGTCCTCTCGCTCTCCTTCTGGCGCGACGAGGCGGCGGTGGCGCAATGGCGCCAGCTTGCCGAGCATCGCGACGCCCAGGCCAAGGGCCGCGCCGGCATCTTCAAGAGCTACCGCCTGCGCGTGGCCGGCGTGCTGCGCGACTACGGCATGGACAGCCGCGACCAAGCGCCGACGGATTCGCGCGCGACGCATGGCTGACTTCGGTCGCGCCCGTTGATCGGATCGGGTCGATTGCCTAGTCTGTCGCGATGATCGCATCACCGACAGCATGGCGATGAGGCTCGGCAGCCTCGTCCTGTCACTCGCCCTGACGATCTGCGCGGCGACCGCTGCGGAGGCATGCGGCTGGCGCCTCAAGGAAGGGCGCGCGCCGGCGAAGGGCGGCGGGATTCTCTGCAACCCGGGGCAAACGGAATACCAGATCGCCACGCTCGCCTGCGAGCACACGCCGCTGCAGCTGGACCTCGAAGGCCATTGCGGCGCCGACAGGACCCAGTGCCACGTGCGCCTGACGATCGACGGCGAGATCTTCACCCTCACAGGCGCCAATCATCCGGCCGGACAAATCTGGGATGGATTCGTCAGTGTGCCGCTCGCCTGGCGCGCGGATGTCGTGGATGCTCTGACCGCGGCCGAGCAGGTGGACGTAAGTGTCGAGGACCGCTCCGGCTGGCGATTGCCGACGGAGGGCCTTGCCGAAACGCTCGGCGCATTGGCCGTGTCCTGTCGCGCGCGGACGTCCTAGAGCATTTTCCGCCGAAGTGGACACCGGTTCGGCGCAGAAAATGCGACCAATCAAGCCTGAGAGAGCAAGATGCGATTCAATCCAATCGCATCTTGCTCTAGGCGCCGATACTTTGCTGGCTGAGCCTGCCGCCCAGCCGGATCGGCTGGATCGCCTTGGCGAGGCCGGTCGCGTCGTCGGTGTCGACCAGAACGCCGCAGAGCGTCGCCGGACCCTGGGCGGCGGAGAGGCGCTCGGTCGGCATCTTGCGGGTGAAGCGGGCGATGGGCATGGATTTCTCCATGCCGATGACGGAATCGTAGTCGCCGCACATGCCGGCATC
>JAEUKU010000146.1 GCA_016794075.1 Rhodospirillaceae bacterium | reverse complement strand
TGGGGGGAAGGAGCAGAGCGAGTGGGGCGTGACTTACGCCGCCTGGGCCGCGGCTTCGCGGCGGATCCAGCCGCCGCCGAGAACCCGGCTGCCCGAATAGAACACACAGGCCTGGCCCGGCGCCACGCCGAATTGCGGCTGGTCCAGCGTCACGTGGGCGGTGCCGCCGGGGCCCAAAGTCAGCCGCGCCGCGACCGGCTCGGTCATCGAGCGCAGCTTGACGGTGATCGCCACGTTCTCGGTCGGCTCGCCCGGCGCTCCGAGCCAGTTGACCTCGCGCAGCGACAGCGCGGTGACCGCCAGCGCGGATTTCGGCCCGACATAGACGCGGCGCGTTTCCGGCTCCAGGCGCACGACGAAGAGCGGCTGGCCGGCCTCGTTCAGGTCGCCGAGGCCGAGGCCCTTGCGCTGGCCGACCGTGTAATTGATGAGGCCGCCGTGCCGGCCGAGCACGCGGCCGTCGACATGCACCATCTCACCAGGCTCGGCGGCGCCGGGGCGCAGCTTCTCCACCACGCGGGCATAGCCGCCTTCGGGAACGAAACAGATGTCCTGGCTATCCGGCTTGTCGGCGATTGCGAGGCCGAGCTCGGCGGCGATCTCCCGCGTGCGCGTCTTCGGCAGATCGCCCAGCGGGAATCGCAGGAAGTCGAGCTGCTCGGCCGTGGTCGCGAAGAGGAAATAGCTCTGGTCGCGGCGCGGGTCGGCGCCGCGATGCAGCTCCGCGCCATGCGCGCCGAGCTCGCGGCGCACGTAGTGGCCGGTCGCCATCGCCTCGGCACCGAGCTCGCGCGACTGCGCCAGCAGGTCGCGGAACTTGACCCGCTGGTTGCAGCGCACGCAGGGGATCGGCGTCTCGCCGGCCAGGTAGGAATCGGCGAAATCCTGCATCACCGCGTCGGAGAAGCGGTTCTCGTAATCCAGCACGTAATGCGGGATGCCGATCTTCTCGGCGGCCATCCGCGCGTCGTAGATGTCCTGACCCGCGCAGCAGGCGCCCTTCTTGCCCACCGTCAGGCCGTGATCGTAGAGCTGCAGGGTGATGCCGACGACGTCATAGCCCGCGCGCTTCAGCAGCGCGGCCGTGACGCTGCTGTCGACGCCGCCCGACATGGCGACGACGATGCGCGTATCCTCCGGACGCTTGTCGAAACCGAGGGTGTTCATGTTGCTCTCGTCGCCTCTCAATGAGCACGTTCAAAAAACTCGTCACCCCGGCCTGTGAGCCGGGGCCCATGGTGCCGCTTGGCGCCTGCCTCTCCGATGGACCCCGGGTCAAGCCCGGGGTGACGAAAGGAGTGGCGATACCGTCGCCGCGAACCCGGCGCAATTCTACCCCTACCGGCTCAAAATCTCGAACATGCGCGCATAGGGCGCGGGGTCGACGCCGAGGCCGATGGCGGCGGAGAAATGGCCCTGGTCGCGCACGAACAGATTCTCCGGCGGGATGCGCCACATCCCGGCGAGGCTGCGGCCACCGGCGGTCGGGGTCACGTTGTCGCGCGCGCCGATCAGCAGCACGATGTTCGCAGGATCGACCGGCGGCTCGTCGCCGGCATCGGTGATCGGCGCCAAGGCGGCGAAATGCTCCGGCTTCCAGCCGCAACGGCGCACTTCGTTGTCGAGATCCGCCATCTGGCCCAGCGAGGAATCCAGCGCCAGGCCGCTCACCTGGCTGGTGGTGGTCAGCAGGCAGAGCGCGTCCGGCCTGGCTTCCGCCGGCCAATAGCGCGACCGGCTGGCCGCCACCTGGGCGCTCAAGGCGCCGAGGGAGACGCCGCCCAGCGCGATCTTCCCCGGCCCCTGCGCCCGGCACCACGCGATCAGCGTGCCGAATTCCCGGGCGGCGCGGATGAAGTGATGGATGCCGGAAACCGGCGGCTCGACCAGGAAGCTCTCGCCGCCATAGAGGCCGGGCTTGCAGCGGCGGTTGTGGCCGGGACCATCGGGCATGACGATGCGCATGCCGTGCGCGGCCATATCCTTGAAGCTGCGCGGCCCGTCGACCATCATTTCCAGCTCCATGGCAAGGCCGTGGCCGAAGAAGAGGGTGGGCATGCCGCGGGGGCCGCTCCGCTTCGGCTCATAGACATGGGCGTAGCAGGTGTCGGCGGCATCGTCGCCGCTGCCCGGACTCGCGAAGCGCAGCCAGTATTCCAGCACGTCGCCGTGATCGACGATCCGGCTGCGCGCGACCGGCGGCAAGGGATCTGGCAGGCGGAACAGGGCATCGGCATCGGGCAGCGAGGCCTGGAACGCCGCGAGCGCCGCCTGCGGGCTCGGCGTCTGGTAGCGCACCGCCGGCACGCGGCGGCTCTTCGCCAGCCACAAATACTTCACCCGGTTGGCGAGGTAGTTCTGCGCCGCCATGCGCCGCGCCCGCTCGGCGCCCAGCAGATCGCCGTTGCCACCCTCGAAGGCCAGCGCGCGCCACAGCACCTCGGCGCTCGTCGAACGCTCGCGCAGGCGAACGGTCTCGGCAAGGCGCGGCGCGATGCGCGAGGGCACGGCGCGGAGCTCAAGCGCGGCGGCGAATGTCTCGGGCGATCCGCCGCTGATGGACGCGGCCGCCCAGGCGCGCGAAGTCGGCAGCAGCTTGCGGAAGCCCCATAGGCAGATGGGATCGATCCAGGGCCGCGCCAGCACACCATGCAGCACCGAGCCGGTGCGCGGGAACCGCGCCGTCGCGCGCAACGCGCCGGACATCGCCGCGCCGGCGGCCTCCGTCACGGCACCTGCGCGCTGGCGGCGGCTGCTCACCCCCGCTCCTCGATCCAGGCGGCCTGGATCGCTTCCAGGATCTTCTCGTTGGAACGGTT
>JAEUKU010000054.1 GCA_016794075.1 Rhodospirillaceae bacterium | reverse complement strand
TCGCGCGCGGCGCGCGTTGTCACCACGCCGGGCGCATGCTGGCCGGTGGATTCCAGATAGGCGAGGGCGAGCTTCTCGCGCCCTTCGGCAATGGCGGGGAGGTGCGCCGCCCTCTGCGCCGCGGTCCCGGCGCGACGCAGGATCGTGCCGCCGAGCACGACGCTGGGTACGAAGGCACTGACGAGCAATGCCCGCCCGAATTGTTCCATGAGCAGCGCCAGATCGGCGTTCGACCCGCCGAGGCCGCCGTGTTCCTCCGGCAGGGTCGCCGCCAGCCAGCCCATCTCGGCCAGCATGGCCCAGGCGGGATCGTCCTGTGCGCCGAGTTTCGCGAGATGCGCGCGGCGTTTCTCGAACGTGTAATCCAGCTGGCGGAAGCGCTCCAGGCTTTCCTGCAGCAGGCGCTGCTCTTCGGTAAGGTTGGCGATCATGATGCTGAAATCAGAGGCCAAGCACGGCTTTGGCGACGATGTTGCGCTGGATCTCGTTCGACCCGGCGTAGATCGGCGTCTTGCGGAAGTTGAAATAGGGATAGGCGGTGTCCTGTCCGGTCCGGGCGGCTTGGTCGTCCGTCGCGGTTTCGTCACGCCGCGCCGCCAGCGCATGGCCGCCGGCGCAGGTCATCGCGAGCTCGAAGATGTCGCCCTGGATCTCGGTGCCGCGCACCTTCAGCATCGAGGATTCCGGCCCCGCCTCGCCGCCGCCGAACAGGAAACGCACCTCGGTGATCTCCAGCGCGTCCAGTTCGATTTCCAGCTGCGCGACGCGGCGCCACACCGCGTCTTTCTGCGCCGGCGCATGGCGGAAGGGATCGCGTTCGCGCAGGAACCGCTTCAGCCGCGCCAGGCTGGCCATGGAGCGCGAGACCTCGGCGGTGCCGAAGCGTTCGAGGCTCAGGAGGTACTTGGCGATGCCCCAGCCCTTGTGCTCCTCGCCCAGGCGGTTCGCGACCGGCACGCGGACGTTGTCGAAGAACACCTGGTTGACCTCGTGGGTGCCCTCGAACAGCAGAATCGGGCGGATGGTCACTCCCGGCGATTTGAGGTCGAGCGTGAGGAAGGTGATGCCTTCCTGCTTGCGCCCGGAATTGTCGGTGCGGAACAGGCCGAACATCCAGTCGGCGATATGACCTTCACTGGTCCACATCTTGGTGCCGTTGAGGATGTAGTGCTCGCCCGCGGCGTCGCTGCGCCGCTCGGCCTTGCATTGCAGGGAGGCGAGGTCGGAGCCGGCATTCGGCTCGGAGAAGCCCTGGCACCACAGCACGTCGCCTTCGAGGATGCCAGGCAGGATCTGACGCTTCTGGTCCGCGGTGCCATAGGCCATGACCGTCGGGCCGAGCATGCCTTCGCCGTAGATCATCGAGCGCGGCGCGTCGCCGAGGGCGATCTCGCGCTCCAGGACATAGCGCTGGTCGTCGCCGAATCCCGGCCCGCCATGCTCCCGCGGCCAGCCTGGGCAGGCCCAGCCCTTGGTGCGCAAGATCTTGTGCCAGCGCTGCTGGTCTTCGCGGGGCAGGTCCATACGCTCCTGCGCCACCTTGCGGCGGATATCGTCGGGCAGGGCGGTGCGGACGAAATCCCTGACCTCAGCCCGGAAGGCCTTGAGTTCCGCGGTCTCGAATCGTTGCCTGACGTCCACATGCCCCTCCCTGGGCCTTCCGGCATTCTCTCTTAGCGGTTTTCCGGCGCTTGGCTAGCGTCCCAGCGACGCGGGCAAGGCGTGTGACGGCGCGCACTGTTGAATTGGATGGGTTATGCTATGTGTTGTTCGTCGTTTCCTTTGTCTCCAGCAGACAAATCCCACAGACCAATTCCAGGGAGTTTTCCATGCTCAAGCGTCTCATCGCCGCAACCGCGCTCGCGGCCGTTCTGGCCGTCCCGCAGTTCGTTGCCGAACCGGCGGTGGCCGGGTCGGGGGTCAACATCGGCTCGCTGAACTGCAACGTCGCCGGCGGCGTCGGCTTCATCTTCGGCTCGTCCAAGGACATCGCCTGCGTGTTCAGCCGCCCGGACGGCACGGCGGAACGCTATCGCGGCGAGATCAACAAATACGGCGTCGACATCGGTTTCACCGGCGATGCCTACATGGTCTGGGCGGTGTTCGCCCCGGGCCAGGTCGAGCGCGGCGCGCTGGCCGGCAACTATGCCGGCGCGACGGCGGAAGCGGCGGTCGGCCTCGGCCTCGGGGCCAACGTCCTGGTGGGCGGCAGCAACGACCAGATCGCTTTGCAGCCGGTGAGCATCGAAGGCGTGACCGGCCTGAACGTGGCCGCCGGCTTCGGTCAGATCACGCTGCGCAGTGCCAACTGACCTGCATCAGCCCGGCGGCGACGCCGGAACGGAAACGCCCCGCCTCGGCATCGAGGCGGGGCGTCTGCGTCTGGATGGCCAGAAAAGGCGTTAACGCTTCTGGATCTGGATTTTCTTGGCGGCCGCGACGGCTTCCGCCGGCTTCGGGCAGGTGACCTTGAGGACACCCTTGTCGAATTCGGCCGTCACCGCCTCCGACTTCACCGCAAAGGGCAGGCGAAGCGAGCGGGCGAAGCTGCCATAGCTGCGCTCCATCAGGTGATAGCCGGTCTTCTCGTCCTTCTCTTCCTTCTCCAGCTTCTTCTCGCCCTTGATCGTCAGGACGTCGTCATCGAGCTCCAACTCGATGTCCTTCTCGTCGACGCCCGGCAGTTCCGCCGTGATTTCGATGCCTTTCTCCGTTTCCTTGACGTCGATCTTCGGGGCCGCCACGCCGTTGCCGCCCCAGACGGACGGCATGGCGGACGGCATGCTGCCGAAGCCCTTGAATACATCCTCGAAGGCGCGGTTGACGTCGCGCTGCAGGGAAAAGAACGGGTCCAGCATCAGATCGCTGGAACGGCTGCCACGGAACGGCAACAAAGAACGCAGGGCCATGACTTACCTCCACAATCTAGGTTGAACGCCGCCGTTCCCCCGGCGGCCTGGATTCCCTATGGACATGGCATTCTTGGCGTGTGTTTCAACACGTCCGGCGCGCGGCGGCCGGTCGCATCTGCGGCGCCGGACAGGAACACGGCGGTCTACGCGTTAAGGCTTTGGCTGGCTTAAAGAACTGTCCAACCGGTCAATAAATTCTTGATTTTCCGCCGAGCCGCCGAAATGATGCTACAGGCCTGATATTTGCGCAATGGCGTTGGCCTGAAGGGAAGCAATCCGGCCCAAGCCGGTCCAAGTCAAAGACGGGAGACATTTCATGAAGAAGCTTTTGCAGGCGGCGCTTGCCGCCGGCGCGTTGAGTGTGGCTGCATCGGTCGCGGCGGCAGACCCGGCGGTGGTCTATGACGCCGGTGGAAAGTTCGACAAGTCGTTCAACGAGGCCGCCTATAACGGCATCGAGAAGTTCAAGACGGAAACCGGCATCGGCTACCTCGAATTCGAGGTCCAGGCCGACGCCCAGCGCGAGCAGGCCTTCCGCAAGATGGCCCAGCGCGGCGCCGACCCGATCATCGGCATCGGCTTCAGCCAGGAATCGGCGATCAAGAAAGTGGCGCCGGAATTCCCCGACATCCGCTTCGTCATCATCGATTCCGTGGTCGACCTGCCCAACGTGCAGTCGATCGTGTTCAAGGAGCAGGAAGGCTCCTACCTCGTCGGCGTGCTGGCTGCGCTCGCCAGCAAGACGGGCAAGGTTGGCTTCGTCGGCGGCATGGACATCCCGCTGATCAGCCGCTTCCAGTGCGGCTATGCCCAAGGCGCCAAGTCGGTGAACGGCAGCGTCGAGGTGATCGGCAACATGACCGGCACCACGCCTGCTGCCTGGAACGACCCGACCCGCGGCGCGGAACTCGCCAAGGGCCAGTTCGATCGCGGCGTGGACGTGGTCTTCGCGGCGGCCGGCGGCACCGGCATCGGCGTCTATCAGGCGGCCAAGGACAACGGCAAGCTGGCGATCGGCGTCGATTCCAACCAGAACCACATCCACCCCGGCACCATGCTGACCTCGATGCTGAAGCGCGTCGACGTCGCCGTCTACGACACGGCGAAGGCGGCGAAGGACGGCACCTGGAAGGCCGGCGTCACCGTGCTCGGCCTCAAGGAGCAGGGCGTCGACTGGGCGCTGGACGACAACAACAAGTCGCTGATCACCGAAGACATGAAAGCGAAGGTCGAAGCGGCCAAGGCCGACATCGTCGCCGGCAAGGTCACGGTGCACGACTTCATGGCGGACAATTCCTGTCCGAACTGACCTGCCTTCCTTCGCCTGATGACTGCCCCGCAGTCAGCGCATGACGATTCGCCGCCGGCAGGCCCCGTGGGTTCGGGGCAGCCGGCGGCGATCGCGTTGCGCGGCATCGACAAGTCGTTCGGCGCCGTGCGCGCCAACAGGCAGGTCGACCTGACCGTCGCCAAGGGCTCGATCCACGGCATCATCGGCGAGAACGGCGCCGGCAAGTCGACCCTGATGAGCATTCTCTACGGCTTCTACACCGCCGATGCCGGAGAGATCCTGATCAACGGCCGGCCGGTTGAGATCCGCAATTCGCACGACGCCATCGACGCCGGCATCGGCATGGTGCATCAGCATTTCATGCTGGTGGAGCCTTTCACCGTGCTGGAGAACGTCATGCTCGGCGCCGAGGGCGGGGCGCTGCTGTCCGCCGGCCGGGCCGCGGCGCGGGCCGAGCTGCAGCGGCTGGGTCGCGACTATGGGCTCAACGTCCAGCCCGACGCCGTCATCTCCGAGCTTCCGGTGGGCGAGCAGCAGCGCGTCGAGATCCTGAAGGCGCTTTACCGCCATTGCGACATCCTCATTCTCGACGAACCGACCGGCGTCCTGACGCCGCAAGAGACCGACCAGCTGTTCGCGATCCTGCGCGCGCTCAACGGACGCGGAGTCACCATCCTGCTGATCACCCACAAGCTGCGGGAGATCATGGCCATCACCGACACCGTGTCTGTGATGCGCCAGGGCGAGATGGTGGCGACCCTGCCGACCAGGTCGACCAGCAAGGAACAGCTGGCCGAACTGATGGTCGGCCGTAAGGTGCGTTTGGAGCTCGACAAGCATCCGGCGCGGCCCGGTCCGGTGCGGCTGGCGGTGCGCGGCCTCACCGTCATCGACGCGAAGGGCGTGAAGCGCGTCGACGATGTCAGTTTCGATCTGCGCGCGGGAGAGATCGTCGGCATCGCCGGCGTCTCCGGCAACGGGCAGAGCGAGCTGCTCGAGGCCCTGTCCGGCATCCAGCCGCTCGCCGCCGGCGAGATGACGCTCTGCGACACCCAGGTTTCGGCCGCTTCGCCCTGCGATCCGGCGCAAGCGCGCGAACACGGCCTGGCGCATGTGCCGGAGGACCGGCTGCGCCTCGGCGTCGTCACCGCCTTTCCGGCCTGGGAATCCTGCGCCCTCGGCTATCACGAGGACATCGCCTATAACGGCCGGGTGCTGATGGACCGTGCGGCCATGACCGCGAGCTGCGAGCGCCTGATGGAGCAGTTCGACGTGCGGCCGCGCGATGCGACGCTGACATGCGGCAAGTTCTCCGGCGGCAACCAGCAGAAGCTGATCCTGGCGCGCGAGATCGCCCGCCAGCCCAAGGTGCTGCTGGTCGGCCAGCCGACGCGCGGCGTCGATATCGGCGCCATCGAGTTCATCCACCGGCAGCTCCTGGCCCTGCGCGACGCCGGCTGCGCCATCCTGCTGGTCTCAGTGGAGCTCGACGAAGTGATGGCGCTCAGCGACCGCATCCTGGTGATGTTCCAGGGCCGCATCGTCGGCGAGGTGGCCGGCGACCAGGCGGACGAGCGCACGCTCGGCCTGATGATGGCCAACGCCCACACCCAACCCGGCGAGGCGGCATGAGCGCGCCGCAAGTGGCCTTGCCGCGCTGGATCGACATCGGCCTGCTGCCGATCGTCAACCTGGTCCAGGCACTCCTGGTCTCCGGCCTGGTCGTGCTGGTGATCGGTGCCGACCCGCTGCATGCGGTGCGGATCATGGCGGTGGGCGCGGTCGGTGACGGGGTCGCCATCTCCTACACGCTCTATTACGCGACGGATTTCATCTTCACCGGCCTCGCCGTGGCGGTGGCGTTCCACGCCGGCCTGTTCAACATCGGTGGCGAGGGGCAGGCCTATCTGGCGGGCTTGGGCGCCACTCTCATGATTCTTGCGCTGGATCCATACCTGCCCGGAATCATCCTGGTGCCGCTGGCGCTGGTGGCGGCGATCGCCTTCGGTGCGGGCTGGGCCTTCGTGCCGGCGTATCTTCAGGCCTATCGCGGCAGCCATATCGTCATCACCACGATCATGTTCAACTTCATCGGCGCGGCGCTGATGGTCTATGTCGCCTCGGATGTGCTGCGGCCGGCGGGCGAGATGCTGCCCAGCAGCCGCGAGTTCGGCCCGGCGGCGCACCTGCCTCCGGTGCACGAGATCCTGGCGCTGTCCGGGTTCAAGACGCCGAGTACGCCGCTCAATCTCTCGATCGTCTGGGCCGCCGCCTGCTGCGTCTTCGTCTGGTTCTTCATCTGGCGCACGCGCTGGGGCTACGCGATCCGGGCGGTCGGGCTGTCGCCCAAGGCGGCGATCTATGCCGGGATCTCGCCGCAACGGGTCATTATCATGGCGATGTGCCTGTCCGGCGGGCTGGCGGCCGGTGTCGCCTTCAACCAGCTGGTCGGCTACCACCACAAGCTGCTGCTGGATTTCGTCGCCGGCGCCGGGTTCACCGGCATCGCCGTGGCGCTGATGGGCCGCAACCATCCGGTCGGCATCGTGCTCGCCGCGCTGCTGTTCGGCGCGCTCTATCAGGGTGGCGCCGAACTGGCGTTCGAGATCCCGACCATCAACCGGGACATGATCGTCGCCATGCAGGGACTGGTGATCCTGTTCTCCGGCGCGCTCGCCTATATGAACCGGCCGTGGATCGCGCGACTTTATCTGGCGCTGTCGCGGCGACCGCTTGCGGCGGAAGCGGCCTGAGATGGAGGAACTCGGTCCGCTGCTCGTCTCGGTCCTGGCGGCGACCTTCCGCGTCGCCGCCACCCTGGTGTTCTGCGCCATGGCCGGCATGTTCTCGGAGCGCTCCGGCATCATCGACATCGGCCTCGAGGGCAAGATGCTGGCGGGCTCCTTCGCCGCCGCCTGCGTCGCCATGGTGACGGGCTCGCCCTGGCTGGCGCTGGGCGGCGCCATTCTCGTCTCCTGCGGCTTCGCGCTGGTGCACGGTCTGGCCTGCATCACCTATCGAGGCAACCAGGTGGTGAGCGGCGTCGCCATCAACATCATCGCCGCGGGTCTCACCATCGTGCTCGGCAACGCCTGGTTCGGCCGCGGCGGGCAGACGCCCGACTTGCCGCCGGAGGCGCGCTTCATGCCGATCGCCGCGCCGGGCGCCGCGACCGCGGCGGACATCCCGCTACTCGGCCCGCTCTATGCCAATGTGCTCGGCGGTCACAACCTGCTGGTCTATGTCGCCTATGCGGCCGTGCCACTGGCCTGGTGGGTGCTCTACCGCACCCGCTTCGGGCTGCGCCTGCGCGCGGTGGGCGAGGACCCGAAGGTGGTCGA
>JAEUKU010000032.1 GCA_016794075.1 Rhodospirillaceae bacterium | reverse complement strand
GATCGCCTCCTGGTCGGCAATCGCGGAGAAGCCGTCCTGGTCGCCCCAGAGGACGAGGGTCGGCGCCTGGATGCGGGGAAGTTCGCCAGCGAGATCGCAAGCCATCAGCGAGGGGAGAACCGCCCGCCAGACATGCAGCGGCACCTTGGCGCTTTCCGCGAGGATGCCGGCGAAGAACGCGTCCGACACGGGCTGGGCCAGGGTGCCGCGCTGGAAGTCATTGATCAACGCAGCGTCGACCTCGTCCCTCATGCCGTCCACCGCCTCAATCAGCTCCGCCATGTCGGCCCGGCCCGCCAGGCATGGGAAGGTGCCGATCAGGAACAGCCCGGCGACGCGGTCGGGATGATCGATGGCGAGACAGGCAGCGACATAGCTGCCCATCGAGTGGCCGGCGACGTAAGCCGCATGGATGCCGAGGCGGTCCATGAACTCGGCCACGTCGGCGGCGAGATCGCGCGGATGGTAACCGTCCGCCGGCTTGTCCGACTCGCCGAAGCCGCGGAGCGAGGGGGCGATGACGCGGAATTCCGGCGGCATGTGCCGCATGACCGGCGCGTAGCTGCGCCAGGAATCCGGGAAGCCGTGCAGCAGCATCGCCACGGGGCCATCCTCCGGCCCCTGCTCCGCGTAGTTCAGGGTGACGCCGCTGGCGAGGCGGATGGAATGCTCGGTGAAGTTCATGATTTTTCTCCGATCGCCGGTCAGAGGATTTCGGGCGTCAAGCTGATCTCGGCGGTGCGCCAGGCATCGGCGAATTCCTGCCGCACCAGCGCCGCGGCCTCGCTCTTGCCCTGCGCTTCCAGCGCCTGGGCCAGGCCATAGAGCGACCGGCCGCTGCGCGGATTTTTCTCGAGATCGGTGCGGAAGGTGGCTTCCGCCGCCGCGGCTTGTCCCGCCGCGAGTTGGGCGGCGCCCAGGCTCTCGCGCACCGGATAGTGCCAATCGGCGGGCTCGTTGTAGGCGAGCTTGTCCTGGATCGCGACGGCGAGCTGGAAATCGGCGACGGCCTTTTCCAGGTCGCCCGTCGCCTGGGCGATGCGCGCGTCCAGAATTGCCAAACCGACGCCGAGCACCTCCTTCGCCGGCGAGTTGCCGTAACGGCTCTCCGCCGGCAGGGTTTCGAGGATCTCCGCCAGCGCCGCCCGCGACGTCGCCGCCTTCGCGGCGTTGGATTGCGCGGCGAAGGCCACGCCGACCGCGTAGTGCCGCAGGCCGCGCGAGATCGGCAGGTCGGCGGCGGGCTCCGGCGCGGCCAGCACCGTCTCCCAGTCGCGGAAGCGCAGCGCCGTCAGCAGCGGATACATGCCGAAATACTCGGTGACGAAGTTCTGCAGGCCGGGGATGTCGTCGGCGTGGCTGTGCAGGCTCGCGGTCAGGCGGCGCGCGGCGGCGCGCGCGTCACCGTAGCGGCCCTCCATCCCGCGCGCGGCGGCGATGAAATGCAGGTTGTGATGGAAATAAAGCATGGGATAGGCGCCCTGCACATGCTCGCGGTCGATGTAGTGCGCGTCGGTCGCCGCGGCCATGACGTTGCTGTCAGCGGCGGCCTTGTAATCGCCGACCAGCATGTAGATGTGCGAGGGCATGTGGACGAGGTGCCCGGCGCCGGGCGCGATGGTCTCCAGCCGCTTCGCCGCGGCGAGGCCCCATTCCGGATGCGGCGAGGCCTCGACCGCGTGGATGTAGAGGTGATTGGCGCCCGGATGGCTGGGATCGCGCTCCAGCACGCGCTCGAGCACGGCCAGGATTTCCGGCGTCTTTTCCCAGGGCGTGCCGTCCTTCGACCACAGCTGCCAGGGATTGAGGTCCATCAGGCTCTCGGCATAGACGGTCGCCGCATCGAGATCGTCGGGATAGGCCTCGGTCAGGGCCTTCATCTTCTCGGCGAAGGCCATGGAAAGCTGCTGCTGGTCGGCGGCCGGATCGCTGGCATAGCGGGCGGCAAGCGCCTCGACATAGGCCCGCTCGCGCTGCGGCCCATCCTCGGCCAGAGCCAGCGCCCTCTGCACCGTCTCATAGGCCTCGGCCAGCTGCGTCGGGCCGGCCGGCAGGTTGTAGTTCGGGCCCAGCGCGAAGGCGATGCCCCACAGCGGCATCGGCGATTTCGGGTCGAGTTCGGCGGCGCGGCGGAAGGCGCGGATCGCTTCGTCGTGATTGAAGGCGAAGGTGAGGATCAGGCCCTGATCGAAGAATTTCTGCGCTTCGCCATTGGTGGTCGCGATGGCGTGGTGGTGGTCGCCGAGGCCGTCCATCAGGTTGGTGGCGACGCCGTCATGGGCCGCGGCACCGGAGGCCAGCAAGGCGATGGCGGCGGCGGACAACAGGTGTTTGCGCATATGCGTCTCCCTAAAATAAGGCCGCTCCTGGCGGCGTCGTGGCGGACTCGAAATCGACCGGTCCGTCGCCCCGGGGTATAGGCGGAAGGTCCCCGGCCCTGCTGTGAAGCACGCCACAGGCGGCCTGCGGCCGGTGTCCGGTCCCGGCGCCGGCCGATCACGGTTTCGTGAGCATGTGCGAATAAGTCGCAGTTGCACCTCTGGTTACCCTGGCCTATGGTCGCGATGACTGTCTTCCCCTTCTGATCGCGGAGTGTCCGAATATGCATCTTTCCCGCCGAACCCTGCTGCGCAACGCGATGCTGACCGGCGCCGGGGCGGCATTTCTGGCGCCGTCCTTCCGCGCGGCGCGCGCGGATGCTGGCGAGGTCAACGTCTATTCCGCGCGGCACTATCCGGCGGACGAGCAGCTCTTCGCCCTCTTCACCGAGCAGACCGGCATCAAGGTCAACCAGCTTCAGGGCAAGGCAGAGGAGCTGATGGAGCGCATCAAGCTGGAGGGCGACCAGTCGCCGGCCGACGTCTTCGTCACCGTCGACGCCGGCAACCTGTGGCGCGCGCAGGAGCAGGGCATCTACCAGGCCGTGAGCTCGCCCGAGCTGGAGCAGCACATCCCGACCAATCTGCGCGAGCCCTCCGGCCAGTGGTTCGCCTTCGCCAAGCGGGCGCGGGTCTTCGTCTACGACACCAGCAAGGTGAAGGCGGAGGAGCTCTCGACCTACGAGGATCTGGCCGACCCGAAATGGAAGGGCCGTGTGCTCATCCGCTCCTCCAGCAACATCTACAACCAGTCGCTGGTTGCCTCGATCATCCACAATGACGGCGCGGAGAAAGCGGAAGCCTGGTGCAAGGGCATCGTCGCCAACATGGCGCGCGCGCCGAAGGGCGGCGACACCGACCAGATCAACGCGCTGATCGCCGGCGAGGGCGATATAGCGGTCTCCAACACCTATTACTTCGCCCGCATGCTGGCCGGCGACGACGATGCGCTGAAGGCGAAGCTCGCCAATGTGAAGGTGTTCTTCCCCAACCAGGGCGACCGAGGCACGCATGTCAACGTCTCGGGCGCCGGCGTTGCCGCGCATGCGCCGAACAAGGACAACGCGGTGAAGTTCCTGGAATTCCTGGTCTCGCCCGGCGCGCAGGAGATCTTCGCCGCCGCCAATTTCGAATATCCGGTGCGCGACGGCGCCGAGATGTCGCCGGTCATCGCCGCCTGGGGCAAGTTCAAGGAAGACACGATCAACGTCGCCGAGCTCGGCAAGAACAACGCCGAGGCGGTGAAGATCATGGACCGCGCCGGCTGGGCCTGAGCCCCTTCCCGCCGCGCTTCGCATCTCAGGCGGCGTTGCGAAAGCGGCGCCGCCTGAACTGTTTCTCAGCCCCGCGGTTTCTGCCGGCGGAAGGCGAGGCGCATCTGCTTTTCGGTTTCGATCAGGGCGAAGAACACGACGGCGATGCCGACGATCAGGATGCCGTCC
This sequence comes from Rhodospirillaceae bacterium, assembly GCA_016794075.1. GTDB lineage: Bacteria > Pseudomonadota > Alphaproteobacteria > Dongiales > Dongiaceae > Dongia_A. Next base: position 33,556 of record JAEUKU010000032.1, on the reverse strand, counting down.
GTCAGGGGGACGCCTTGCGTGCCGAACGCCGCCTGCAACGGCGGCACATAGGTGATGGCGAATTGCGCGCAGGTGATCACGCCGATGCAGGCCCAGACGATCGGCGTGCCCTTGGCCGCCGCCCAGGTGAGCGAGGTGCCGTAGATGTTGCGGATGAAGAAGAGGTGGAAGATCTCCAGCACCACCAGCATGTTCATTGCCATGGTCTGGGCCAGCGCCTGCTCGTAGCCGCGGTCGACGGCATAGGCGTAGACCCCGAACACCGCACCCAGGAACAGCGTGGAGACCAGCACCACGTGCCACACCAGTTCGCCGGTCAGCAGGGGCGCATCTCGCAAGCGGGGCGGCCGGCGCATGGTGCCGGGCTCGGAGGGCTCGAAGGCGAGCGCAAGGCCGAGCGTCACGGCGGTGATCAGGTTCACCCAGAGAATCTGCACTGCGCTGACCGGCAGGGCCATCCCGGCAAAGAGCGCCACCACGATCGTCATCGCCTCGCCGGCGCTGGTCGGCAACGTCCAGCTGATCACCTTCTTGATGTTGTCGTAGACCGTCCGCCCTTCGCGCACGGCCGCGGCGATCGAGGCGAAGTTGTCGTCCGCCAGCACGAAGCCGGAGGCCTCCTTCGCCGCCTCGCTTCCCTTGCGCCCCATGGCGATGCCGGCGTCGGCGCGCTTGAGCGCCGGCGCGTCGTTCACCCCGTCACCCGTCATCGCCACGGTCAGGCCGCGCGACTGCAGCGCGGAAACCAGGCGCAGCTTGTGGTCGGGGGACGTGCGGGCGAAGACATCCGTCTCCGCCGCCGCGCTGGCCAGGGCGGCATCGTCCATCGTGTCGATATCCGCGCCGGTCAGCACCGTGTCATTGTTCTGCAACCCGATCATCGCTGCGATCGCCCGCGCGGTGGCGGCATGGTCGCCGGTGATCATCTTCACGCGGATGCCGGCCGCATGGCACTCGGCGACCGCCGCGATGGCCTCCGGCCGCGGCGGGTCGATCAGCCCGACCAGGCCGATCAACGTCAATTGCCCCCGGAGATCGGCCGTATTGAGTATCGTGTGCTCCTGCGGCACGACACGCGCCGCCACGGCGATCACCCGCTGCCCTCCGGCGGCGAGCCGCTCGACCATCGCGTGCCAATAGGCTTCGTCGAGCGGCGCCGTGCCACCCGCTGCGGCGCGCTGATCGGCGCAGAGCGCCAGCACCGCCTCCGGCGCGCCCTTGACATCGATGCGCGCATGGCCGTCGTGGTCGTGGTGCAGCACGGCCATGTAGCGATGCGCGGCATCGAAGGGAATCGCGTCGCTGCGACTCCATTCGCGGAACGGATCCGCCCCCGCTCCGGTAAGCTTGCCAGCAAGGGCGATCAGCGCCCCCTCCATGGGGTCGCCCTCCACCCGCCAGCCGCCCGGCGCGCCGTGCAGCACCGCGTCGTTGCACAAAGCCGCGACCTGCGCGAATTCCGCCAGGACGGCGTGCTCGCCGGGATGCACGTCCGCGTCGCGCCAGCGCACCGCGCCCTCGGGCGCGTATCCCTCGCCGCCGACGGAATAGACATGCCCGGCCGCCACCAGCGAAGCGGCCATCATCTCGTTGCGGGTCAGCGTGCCCGTCTTGTCGGTGCAGATGACGGAGACCGAGCCCAGGGTCTCGATCACCGGCAGGCGGCGGACGATGGCATTACGCCGCGCCATGGCGCGCACGCCGACGGCGAGCGTGATCGTCAGCACCGCCGGCAACCCTTCGGGGATCGCCGCCACGGAGAGGCTGATCACCGCCATGAACAAGTCGCCGAACGGCAGGTGGCCGACGAAGTAGCCATAGACCAGGAGGCTGGCCGCGATCATCAGGATGAACAGCGTGAGCCAGCGGGCGAAGAGATCCATCTGGTGGACCAGCGGCGTGGTCAGAGTCTGCACCTCGGACAGCATGCCGCTGATCCGGCCGATCTGCGTGGAAGCAGAGGTCGCCGTCACCACGCCGCGCCCGACTCCCGCCGCGACCAGCGTGCCGCTGAACAGCATCGAGCTCCGGTCGCCCAGCGCCGCCTGTTCGGCCACCGGCGCCGTGCCCTTGTCGACGGGTACCGATTCGCCCGTCAGGATCGCTTCCTCCGCCTTCAGCCCCCGCGCCTCGATCAGCCGCAGATCGGCGGGAACACGGTCGCCCGCCTCGACCAGCACGATGTCGCCCGGCACCAGGTCAGCCGCGTCGACGCTCTGCCGCCGATTGTCGCGCAGCACCGCCGAATGCGGGGCGAGCATGCCGCGGATCGCCTCCATGGCCTGCTCGGCGCGCCCCTCCTGGATGAAGCCGATCACCGCGTTGACCACGACGACCGCGAGGATCACGCCGGTATCCACCCAGTGCTGCAGCGCCGCCGTGACCGCGGCGGAGGCGATCAGCACGTAGATCAGCACGTTGTGGAATTGCGCGAGGAATCTGAGGACCGGCCCGCGCTTCGGCGCCGCCGGCAGCACATTGGGGCCGTATTCGGCAAGGCGGCGCGCCGCTGCGGCCGCCGTCAGGCCGGTCTCAAGGGCGTTCAGCGACCGTAGCGCCTCGTCCCTGGTCGCCGCGTGCGGGTTCGCCGGCAGGCTGCGCGCGTCCATGCGGTCTATGCTTACCTCCGTCCTTCGACCCGGCCGATGCCCTATGCATACACGCCGAATTGCGCGCGGGCGACCGGCGAAAAGTCGCGCCCGCCGACGCGGCCTCGCGCCGGATCAGGCCGGGATCGCGCGCGCTTCCGCCGGCGCGCCCCGGAGCCAGGCGGCGATTTCGGGGGGCATGGCGGCGAGGCTGGCTTCCACCGCGGAGGACCTCTCGTCGAATGCGCGGCGGACATGCGCATCGGTCACGTCGAGGAAGGCCTGCTCGATCTCGGCGGCGAAGGCCTCGTCGAAGGCGCGCTTCAGGCGGCCGCGCTTGACCTTCTCTTTCACCGCCGCCTGCACCTCGTTCGCCAGCGGGTCGAGGCCGCGGGCGGCGCCGACCAGGGCGTAGACGTCGTTCAGCAGCAGGGCGGCGATGTTCTGCGCCTTCTTCTCCGAGGTGTTGAGCAGGCGCACCAGCGCCGGGTCGACCTCGTAACCCACCATCCGCTTGACCAGGGTTTCGACCAGGCCGGACGCGGCGAGCTCCTGGTAGCTCAGGAAGGTCGTGCGGCCTTCTTCCCAGCCGCGGAAGAAGGCGATCGAGCTCTGCTGCTCCAGCAGCAGGCGGGCGATCTCGTCCCTTACCAGATCGTAGTGGAACGAGGCGCGGCCCGACTTGACCAGCTCGCGATACATCGAGCGCGCATAGCCCGGCGCGTCGCGCACGACGAAGACGTAGCGCGGCGTCTCGAAATGGCGGGCGGCGATCTCCAGCCAGCGCCGGAAAGCGTCGGGGAAGCGGTGGAAGGAGGTCGCGAGCTCGCTGGAGAGCAGCACCGTGCCGCAGTTCCGATGCTTCGCTTCCGCCGCCACCCGATCGAGATAGCGCTCGACGCGATCCCATTTTCCGGCGAAGCAATCGGTCACCAGGTCGGCATGCTGTACGTCGCTGAACTGCGCGTCGGGCAGGCCGCGCGGATAGAGGATGCCGGCGCCGGCCAGCAGCCCCTCGCCCGCGCGCAAGGCGTGCTGCAGGCTGGTGGTGCCGGTCTTGTAATGGCCGCCGTGGAAGATCAACGCCGTCATGAGCCAGATATCCCGCATCCCCAGGAAAATCGGCCGCAGATAGACCCCGATGACAGCGCGCCGTCAACCGCTAAAATGGCGGCAACAGCGGAAGGAATCTGTCACATGGACTACGTCAATCTCGGCAAAACCGGCCTCAAGGTTTCGCGTCTTTGCCTCGGCTGCATGACCTATGGCGTGCCGGAACGCGGCGACCACGCCTGGACCCTGCCCGAGGCCGCGAGCCGGCCGCTGATCAGCCAAGCCCTCGAGCTTGGCATCAATTTCTTCGACACCGCCAACGTCTATTCGGAGGGCACCAGCGAGGAGATCGTCGGCCGCGCGCTGCGCGATTTCGCCAAACGCGACGACATCGTGCTCGCCACCAAGGTGTTCTTCCCCGTGGTCGGCGGCGCCATCGCCAAGGGCGCCGGCGGCGCCAACCGCAAGGGATTGTCGCGCAAGGCGATCATGACCGAGCTCGAGGACAGCCTGCGCCGGCTCGGCACCGACTATATCGACCTCTACCAGATCCACCGCTGGGACTACACGACGCCGATCGAGGAGACGCTGGAGGCGCTGCACGACGCGGTGAAGAGCGGCAAGGTGCGCTACATCGGCGCCTCCTCCATGCATGCCTGGCAATTCGCCAAGGCGCTCTACACCGCCGACCGGCATGGCTGGGCCCGCTTCGTTTCGATGCAGAACCACGTCAACCTGCTGAACCGCGAGGAGGAGCGCGAGATGCTGCCGCTCTGCGCGGCGGAGGGGATCGGAGTCATTCCGTGGAGCCCGCTGGCGCGCGGCCGCCTCACCCGCGACTGGAGCGAGAGCAGCGCGCGGCTGGAAAGCGACACATACGGCGCCTCGCTCTACGCCAGGACGATCGAGGCCGACCGCAAGGTGGTCGCGCGGGTGGCGGAGATCGCCGCCAAGCGCGGCGTGCCGCGGGCCCAGGTGGCGCTGGCCTGGGTGGCCCAGAAGCCGGAGGTGACGGCGCCCATCATCGGCGCCGGCAAGCCGCATCACCTGACCGACGCGGTGGCGGCGCTCACGCTCAACCTGACCAAGGACGAGATCGCGGCGCTGGAGGAACCCTATGTGCCGCATCCGGTTGTCGGATTCAGTTGAAGGGAGGCCCGGATGAAGCTCGAAGGCTCCTGCTGTTGCGGCGCGGTGAAGTTCACCTGCGAGGCCTATGCCCCGGCGCCCTACATGCGCTGCTATTGCTCGATCTGCCGCAAGAGTGCCGGCGGCGGCGGCTACGCCATCAATCTCGGCGCCCATGCCAAGAGCCTGAAGGTGCGTGGCAAGCAGCACATCAAGATGTTCCACGCCAAAATCGACGGCCGGAAGAGCTCCGGCGAGCGCCGGTTCTGCGGCAAATGCGGCTCCGCGCTCTGGGTCTGGGATCCGAGCTGGCCCGAGCTCATCCATCCCTTCGCCAGCGCCATCGACAGCGAGTTGCCCAAGGCGCCGTCGCACCAGCACATCATGCTGGACTCGAGAGCCGGCTGGGTGCCGGTCGATGCCAAACGCGGCGACCGCAGGTTCAAGGCCTATCCCGACCAGTCGCTGGAGGACTGGCACCGTGCGCACCGGATGCTGAGCGGGAAGTAGAGGGCGCACGGCGCGGCACGTTTTCGTTCCGTCATCAACGGGCTTGTCCCGGTGATCCATCTACGCGCGGCGCGGTTTCAAGATGGATTGCCGGGACAAGCCCACGGCTGTCCGGTTAGAGTGTCGCGCCCCGTTTACCCCCGTCGTCATTGCCGGGCTTGACCCTGCAATCCAAGTTTCTCCGCCGAGATTGCGACCACGACACTTGGATTACCGGGTCTCGCCGCTATCGCGGCGGCCCGGTAATGACGGACGAGGGATGTCCCATCTTGCCATCCGCCGCGCCTAAGGTTATCTTCCCAGCCTCTTCAACAGCGACGCGCCGGGAGGCATGATGAGTGCATTGCTGATGCCGATCGACCCCGGCTCGACCTTTCATTAGGTCGCTCGTCGCGCAGGCCGGTTCCAGGCCGCCTGCTCTTCCCATAGCCCAAGGTCCGGAGGCGTAACGTTCCGGCCGCGTCCAGCGCGGCGCGCTTCGTCGCCCTCGCATGATTCGAAAAGATTGGAGCGGCAGCCGCATCAGCGGCGCCGGATGCAATGATGAGCCTGTTCACGCAGTTCCACGAGCGCGCCCGCCCCTTCCGCGCGGTGCTCGGCTTCACCTTCGGCCACTGGGCGCGACACCGCCCCCTGGTCGCCGCGATCATCGCCGGCGTGCTGGTCATGACCATGGCCGACGTGCTGCTGCCGATCTATGCCGGCCGGCTGATCGACGCGGTGGCGCCGGGCTTCGCCGGCAATCGCGACATCGCGCTGGACGAAGCCGTCTGGGCGCTGGCGGCGATGATTGGCCTCGGCCTGCTCATGATGGTCATGCGGCATCTGGCCTTCGTCGGCATTTGCCACCTGACGGTGAACGTGATGACGCGGGTGGCGCATCAGGCCTTCTGGCGGGTGCAGCGTTTCGCCTCGGAATGGCATGCCAACACCTTCTCCGGGTCCATCGTGCGCAAGGTGACGCGCGGCATGTGGGCGATCGATCTGCTGAACGACACGCTGCTGATCGCCTTCCTGCCCTCGCTCATCGTGCTGCTGGGCTCGACGGCGCTGCTCGGCTGGCGCTGGCCGCTGATGGGCCTCGTCATCTTCGTCGGCACCGTTGCCTTCGTCGCCCTCGCGGCGACGATGTCGATCGGCTATGTCGGGCCGGCCGCGCGGCTTTCCAACCTGTGGGACACGCGGATGGGGGGCGCGCTGGCCGACGCCATCTCCTGCAACGCCGTGGTCAAGGCCTTCGGCGCCGAGACGCGCGAGGATGCGCGGCTGGCCCGCGTGGTCGACAAATGGCGCAAGCGCAGCTACCGCACCTGGGTGCGCGGCACCACCAATGGCTCGGCGCAGATCTCGGCGCTGCTGCTCCTGCGCACCGCCGTGATCGGCCTGGTGTTGTGGCTGTGGTGGCATGGCGAGGCGACGCCGGGCGACGTCGCCTATGTGCTGACCGCCTATTTCATCATCCAGGGCTATCTGCGCGACATCGGCTGGCACATCCGCGACCTGCAGAAATCGGTCAACGACATGGAGGAGTTGGTGGCGATCCATGACGAGGGCCTGGGCATCGAGGACAAGCCGGGCGCGCAGCCGATCGCCATCCGCCAAGGCCGGATCGAGTTCCAGGACGTGCGCTTCCACTATCGCGGCCATCAGACACCGCTCTATGACGGGCTCAACGTGACGATCGGCGCTGGCGAGAAGGTCGGCCTGGTCGGCCTGTCGGGTTCCGGCAAGACCACCTTCGTGAAGCTGATCCAGCGGCTGCACGATGTGAATGGCGGGCGCATTCTCATCGACGGGCAGGATGTCTCATCCTGCACGCAGGCGAGCCTGCGGGCGCAGATCGCCATCGTGCCGCAGGAGCCGATCCTGTTCCACCGCTCGCTGGCCGAGAACATCGCCTATGGCCGGCCGCAGGCGAGCATGGCGGAAATCGAGCAGGCGGCGCGGCTCGCCAACGCGCACGACTTCATCGCGCATCTGCCCAAGGGCTACGGCACGCTGGTGGGCGAGCGCGGCATCAAGCTCTCGGGCGGCGAGCGCCAGCGGGTGGCGCTGGCCCGCGCCTTCCTCGCCGACGCGCCGATCCTGATCCTGGACGAGGCGACCTCGAGCCTGGATTCGGAATCCGAGGCGCTGATCCAGGAGGCGACCGAGCGGCTGATGCAGGGGCGCACCACCATCGTCATCGCCCACCGCCTGTCGACGGTGCGGCAGCTGAAGCGGCTGATCATCTTCGACAAGGGCCGCATCATCGAGGACGGCGACCATGGCGCGCTCATCACCCGCGAGGCCGGCACCTACCGCCGGCTGTTCCAGCGGCAGGTCGGCGGGCTGGTGGAGGCATGAGCATGACCTTGAAGATCGCCGAGCGCTGGTTCGACACGAAACGCCTGGATAACGGCGTCACCTGGCTGTGGGAGCCGCATGTGATCCCGCTCATGCGCTGCAACGTCTGGCATGTGCGTGGGCGGGACCGCGACCTCTTGATCGACACCGGCCTGGGCGTCGCCAGTCTGCACGACGCCACGCGGCATCTGATCGACAAGCCGGTCAAGGCCATTGCCACGCACACGCATGGCGACCATGTCGGCGGGCATCACGAATTCGCCGAATGCTGCGTGCACGCCCTGGAGGCCGAAGATCTCGAAGAGGCGCGCGAGCCGCGGGCGCTGACCGTCGAGGCCTATTTCGGCGCCGAGGGCATGCGCAAGATGCAGGCGGCGGGATATGCCGATTGCGTGCCGGGGCCGCTGATCACCGCTTTGCCCCATGCGGGCTTCGATCCCACGCGCTTCGCCGCGAAACCGGCGAAGGCCACGCAGCTGCTGGAAGAGGGTCAGATCCTCGACACCGGCGACCGGGCCTTCGAGGTGCTGCATCTGCCCGGCCATTCGCCGGGCAGCATCGGCCTGTGGGAAGCGGCGACCGGCACCCTCTTCTCCGGCGACGCGCTCTATGACGGGCCGCTGCTCGACCAGTTCGAGGACGGCGACGTGCCGGCCTATCTCCGCACCATGAAGCGGCTGCGCGAGCTGCCGGTCAACGTGGTGCATGGTGGCCACGAGCCGAGCTTCGGCCGCGCGCGGATGCTGGAGCTCATCGACGCGTATCTGGCGTCGCGCGGGGGATAGTTGAGAGGTAATCAGGAGCAATACTTCCCTTCCCCCCTTGCGGGGGAAGGCAGCGGAGGCTTGGCGAGCGTGAGCGAGCCTAGCCGGAGCCGGATGGGGGGTGGCGCGCCTGAGGGCGCGCATCGCCGGAGGCGATACTGGGCGATGATTCGCTGCGGAAAGATCCGGCGCTGCATCACCCCCCTTCCCCACCTTCCCCCGCAAGGGGGGAAGGGGCCTACCGAGTGTGCGTCGACAGCCGGCGTCTACCCCCTGTCATCCTTGCCCGCTAGGATGCGCGCCACAACAGGGAGCATTCATGGCTGAGCGCGAGCGGTTTGCGAGCGGGGTTGGGTTCGTGCTGGCGACGATCGGGTCGGCGGTCGGGCTCGGCTCGATCTGGAAGTTCCCCTACGAGGTCGGCGAGAATGGCGGCGGCGGGTTCCTGCTGTTCTACCTGCTCGGCCTGCTGCTGGTGGTCTTCCCGCTGCTGCTGGCGGAATTCGTCATCGGCCGGCGCGGGCGCGGCGGCGCGGCACTCAGCCTGCAGCGCGTCGCGATCGAGGCCAGAAGATCGCCGCACTGGCGCTGGATCGGGCTTGCCGGCATCGCCACCGGCTTCGTGATCCTGACCTATTATGCGGTCATCGCCGGCATGACCATGGCCTATGTGCCGCACGCGCTGACCGCCGGTTTCGCCGGCAGCGACCAGGCGGCGAGCGCCGCCGCCTTCGCCGAGCTGACCGGATCGCCGCTGCATCTCGGATTCTGGCAGGCGGCCTTCCTCGCCGTCGCGGCCCTGGTCGTCGCGCGCGGCGTGCGCAAGGGCGTCGAGGCCGCCTGCACCTTCCTGATGCCGCTGCTGGCCGTGCTGATGCTGGCGCTGGTCGTCTATGCGGCGATCGAGGGCGATCTGGCGCGCACGCTCGATTTCCTGCTGGTGCCGCATTGGCAGGCGGTGTCGCCACGCGCGGCGCTCGACGCGCTCGGCCTCGGCTTCTTCTCCATCGGCGTCGGCATGGGAGTGATGATCACCTATGCCGCCTATGCCGGAGAGAGCTTCGATTTGACGCGCGCGGCAATCACCACCTTGGCCGGCGACACGCTCATCTCGCTGATGGCCGGCATCGCCATCTTCCCCATCGTCTTCGCCGAGGGGCTGGACCCGGCGGGCGGCGCCAATTTGATGTTCCTCACGCTGCCCATCGCCTTCGGCGCCCTGCCCTTCGGCGACGTGGTCGGCGCGGCGTTCTTCCTGCTGCTGTTCGTGGCGGGGCTGGCCTCGACCATCTCGCTGTTCGAGGTGGTGACGGCGCCGCTGATCCGCGCCACCGGCTTCGGCCGCGCCAGGGTGACGATCGCGGTCGCCGTGGCGGCTTGGATCGGCGGCCTGCCTTCCATGCTCTCTTTCAACCTGTGGGCGGAGGCGCGGCCGCTCGCCGGGCTCGGCTTCGATCTCGGCATCTTCGACGCGGTGGACAGCCTCGCCTCGAATGTCCTGCTGCCGGCCTGCGGCCTCGCGCTCGCGGTCTTCGCCGGCTGGTTCCTGCCGGAATCGCTCTACGCGGCGGAGCTTGGCCGCGGCGCGCGGCGGCTCCTCGCCGCGCTGCGCCTGCTGCTGCGCTGGGTGGCGCCGGCGATTATCCTCGGCTATGTCCTGGCGACGCAACTGGGGAAGCTCTGACGTGCCGCATGGATTTTCGACCGCCACCATCGTCGCGGTGGCGCGCAGCGTCACGCACACGATGCGCAAGCCCGCAACAGTCGCGATCCGCCTGCTGGCCGTCCTCGGCGTGGAGGGCGACGCCCATGCCGGCGTGACGGTGAAGCACCGCTCCCGCGTCGGCGATGCGATCGGAGTGAGCCTGCCTGCAGGCGTTGCGCGCGCGTTGGCGCCGGTTTAGCGCCTACCCCGCCCGCTTCCTCGCGATGATCTCGCACGGCCCCAGCCGGCCCGCCTTCAGATTTTCCAGCATATTCGCCATCTTCACCTTGGCGTCGCCGCCCATCACCTGGTGCAGGCCGAGCGGCGGCGGGCTGCCGGCGGATTCCTGTTTGGCGCGCAGGTTCTCGAAGAAGGCGATGGCGAAGTCGCGGCGGTTGCGCTCGGCCACCACGTCGAATCCGGCGAGCTGCAGCGCCTCCTTGTAAACGTTCGGCGCGTCGACGCTGCTGAGGCCCGCATGCGCGGCCCAGGGGAGCGGGAACTTGAGCGGCTCGTCGTTCATCAACATGACATCGTAGACCGCGAACAAGCCGCCGGGCTTCAGCACCCGCGCCGCCTCGCGCGCCAGCGTCTGCTTCTCAGCGATGTTCATGCCGACATGCAGCATGTAGGCGGCATCGAAGGTTCCTTGCGTGAAGGGCAAGGCGGTGGCGCTGGCCTGGCGCAGGCTGACACGCTCGGCAAGGCCGACCCAGCGGCAGAGCTCCTGGCCGATTTCGACATACTCCGCGGTCAGATCGATGCCGCAGACCCGCACACCATAAGCCGAGGCGGCGAAACGCGCCGGCCCGCCAATGCCGCAGCCGATGTCGAGCACCTGGGAGCCGGGCTTCAGGACAAGCTGGTCCAGTATTTCCTTCGTCGCCGGGCGGCCGCCGATGTGGAATTCCTCGATCGGCGCCAGATCGTCGACGGTAATGCTCTCCGGCGTCTTGCCCAGCGCGGCGAGGCCGGTGCGGATCGTTTCCAGCAGATGCGGCACGCGATAATGCGCAGTCACATCCTCGGGCCTGGGACCAAGGACCGGAGAATTCTGCTCGTTCGAGGCTGGCATGGCGCGGCTCCCTTCCTGAGCGGGACGGCACGATGGTATCGACGCGGCGACGGCACCGCAACCATCGGCACCGGCGTGCCCGTCCTCTATCGGATGGTCGCGGCCGGCACGTAGACGGTCAGGAATAGCACCATGTTCACATTCTCGCCGTCCTCTGAAAGCGGCAGGAAGATGGTTTCGTGGCAGATATAGCGGTCGTCGCTGGTGCGGCTGGGGTCGCGGTCGATCACCGGGCATTTGTCGCGCACGACCTTGTCGTAGTTCAGGTAGACGGTCTCGACGCTGGTGCCGAAATAGGCGTCCTTGACCGCCTGGCCGGTCGGGTCGCGGCCGCGCATCTGCGCCTCGTTGGTGCCGATCAGGCGATAGACGTAGCGGCGCTCGTCCGGCACCACGTCGACCAGGCCGACATCGGGCAGCAGGCGGTGGAATTCCAGCGGATCGAGATCGCTCCGCCGCGGCATCAGGCGGCCGGCGCGCTTCTCGTCCCAGTAGTAATAGATGTCGAGCACCCGCTCATGGCAGGCGGCGATGAAATCAGGGTCGCGCATGAACTCCAACTTGAACCGGGCGCCGCGCGCATCATGACGCAGTTCGCCGCGCGGTTCCAAGGGCGGCGCGTTCGGCTTATGATGGGCGTCCTAGGGAAATTCGTCGCAGCGCCGCTTTGAGGGAATTTGACGCATGAAACAGCATCCAGCCATTACGAAAGGCAATGTCGCCGTGATCACCGGTGGCGCATCGGGCATCGGGCTCGCGTCGGCGAAGCGCTTCGCCGGGTTCGGCCTGAAGGTGGTGCTGGCGGATCTGGCGGGCGCTGCGCTGGAGCGGGCGGCGGCCGAGGTCGCCGCGATCTCCAGCAAGGCGGAGGTGCTGGCGGTCGCCACCGATGTCTCGGTGCTGACCGACGTGCAGCGGCTGAAGCAGCTCGCCTTCCAGAAATTCGGCGCGGTGCATGTGCTGATGAACAACGCCGGCATCGGCAATGGCGGCGGGCCGACGGAGAAATACGAGCGCTGGCAGAAGGTGCTCGGCGTCAACCTGTGGGGCGTCATCAACGGCGTGCAATGCTTCGCCGACGCCATCGCCGCGCAAGGCGTGCCCGGCCTCGTCATCAACACCGGCTCGAAGCAGGGCATCACCTGCCCGCCCGGCGACACCGCCTACAATGTCAGCAAGGCGGGGGTGAAGGTGCTGACCGAGGCGCTGGCGCACGAATTGCGCAACCGGCCGGGCTGCAAGACGACGGCGCATCTGCTGATCCCCGGCCATGCCTGGACCGGCATCACCGGGCGCCCGGTGGACGCGCCGGAGAGCGCCAAGCCGGCCGGCGCCTGGACCGCCGACCAGGTGGTGGATTTCCTGCTCGAGCGCCTGGCGGAGGGGAGCTTCTACATCCTCTGCCCCGACAACGATGTGAGCCATGCCCTCGACGCGCGGCGCATCCAGTGGGCGGCTGACGACATCATCCAGAACCGCCCCGCCTTGTCGCGCTGGCATCCGGACTACAAGGACAAGTTCGCCGCCTACGTGAAGGACGTGACTCGCTAGGCCCGGGCGGCGATGCTAGACTGAATACTCCCATCGGGGGCCACTGGTGACGGGAACCGGCGGCCGGGAGGGCGCATGCCGGCCATCAAGCTGGGATCGGGGCTCCGCTATCTGCCGACCATCCTGGCGTTCGTCACCGCCACCGTCGCCGCGGCGTGGCTGGGTCTCAGCGCGAAAGCGGAATACGAGCGCGACTTGCGTCTGGGCGAGCGCCAGACCCAATTGCTCGCTACCGGATTGCAGGACACCGCCGAGCGTCAGTTCAACGAGGTCAACAGCGAGATCGTCACGATCCAGCAGGTGGTGGAGCGGCACCTGAAATCCACCGCCCCGTCGCGGCCGGGGCTGCGCGAAGAGGCGCTGCGCGCGCTCAACGACGACGGGGACATCCTGCGCGTCATCGTCAGGGTCGACGGCCATGAGGTGCTCAACCTGTCGCCCGTCACGCCGGAACCGGGCGAGATCGACTTGGCCGCCGTCTCCTGGTCGAGCGCGGAGGCGCCCTTCGGCTTCGGCTACGTCAATATCGGCGTTCCGGTGCGGTTGGATTCCACGAACGGCGTCGCGGGCGGCGGCACGACCGTGCCCATGCGCTACAGGTTCATCACCCCCGCTGGCGGGCCGGCCATCGAGGTATTCGCGCTGACCGACGCCACGCAGGTGCTGCGCTCCTACGAATCCGTCGACCTCGCCGATGGCAGCGCCTTCGCGGTGTTCCGCGCCGACGGCTACCTGCTCGCGCGCTGGCCGGTGATGGAGCCCTATATCGGACGCAAGTTCGAGGGCCCGATCTTCGGCGACGGCCTCAAGAAGGCGCCGACCGGCACCGTCCGCGCCCAGGTCGACACCGATTCCAAGGAGCGCATCCTGACCTTTCGCACCGCCCGCGGCTGGCCGCTGGTGGTCGTCGCCGGGGTGCCGGTGCAGGACCTGCTCAGCAGCTGGATCGCCAGCCTGCCGGGCAAGCTGGTGCTGCTGCTCACCATCCTCAGCGCGATCTTCCTGCTCTGGGCCGCGTTGCGCCAGTCGCGGGCGGCGCTGCTGAGCTCGGTCGAGAAACTGACGGCGAGCGAAGGGCGCCTCGCGCGGCTGCTGGCGAACATTCCCGGCGGCGTTTTCACGCGGCGCTTCATTCCGCCCGGCACGGTCGAATACACCTTCGCCAGCGAGGGCTTCCGCAAGGCCTTCGGCACGCCGGCCGGGAATTTCCGACTCGACACCGAATCGCTGGTGCGGCTGGTGCATCCCGACGACCGCAAGCGCATGTACGAGGCGATCCTCGCCTCGTGCGAGGGCGACGAGGTCCTGACGCAGGAATTCCGCGCCATCAGGCCCAACGGCCAGCTGGTCTGGGTGCAATCCGTGGCGCGGCGCTACACCGACGAGGACGGCAACATCTTCTGGGACGGCATCGCCATCGACGTCACCGATTTGCGGCAGCACCAGGCGCTGCTGGAGAACGTGCAGAGGATCGCCGGCCTGGGCTATTGGATCTGGCAGCCGGAGCGCGGCAGCGACACGCGCGACCAGAGCCTGCGCCGCACGCAGTATTCGCCGGCCTGCGCCGCGATCCTCGGCCTGCGGCCGGAGGAGCTGCAGATCACCGACGCCGAATTCGTCGAACGCCTGGTCCATCCCGACGATCGCGAGGCGGTGCGCCGCGAATACCAGTATTTCCTCGACACCGAAGGCGCGCCGCACGACATCCAGTACCGGATACAACGGCCGGGCGGGGCCTTGCGCTGGGTGCATTGCACGGCAACCAAGGACATCGTCGACGGCAAGGTCGTGCGCATCATCGGCGTGCTGCAGGACATCACCGAGGCGAAGCTGCACGAGGCCGAGCTGGCCCAAGCGAAGAAGATGGAAGCGATCGGCGGGTTGACCGGCGGCGTCGCCCACGACTTCAACAACCTGCTCACGGTGGTGATCGGCAACCTGGAAGCCCTGCTCGGCCGCATCAAGGGCGACGCGACGGCGACCGACCTCGCCCAGGCGGCGCTGGGGGCGGCGGATCGCGGCGCCACCCTGACCAAGCGGCTGCTCGCCTTCGCCCGGCGCCAGCCGCTGAGCCCGCGGTCGACCGACCTGCACCAGCTGCTGGTCGACCTGCTGCCGCTGCTGAAGCGCTCGGTCGGCGCACTGATCGAGGTGACGATCAACGCCGCGCCGGACCTGCCGAAGGCGCTGGTGGACCCGAACCAGCTCGAGAACGCGATCCTCAACCTCGCCAACAACGCGCGCGACGCCATGCCGCGCGGGGGCAGGCTGACGATCGGCGTCGATCTCGGCACCTGGCTCGCCGATGACGAGACGGCGGCGACGCCGGCCCCGGCTGCGGAGCCCGGCCCCTGCCTGCGGATCTCGGTCACCGATACCGGCATCGGCATGACGCCGGAGGTCCTGGCGCGCGCGGTCGAGCCGTTCTTCACCACCAAGCCGGTCGGCCAGGGCACCGGCCTCGGCCTCAGCATGGTCTACGGCCTGGCGAAACAGTCGAAGGGGCAGCTGCGCCTCTACAGCGAGCCGGGCATCGGCACCACGATCCGGCTCTATCTTCCGGTGGCGACCGGCGGCGCCGCGGGCCCGGCGCCGGATGGCGGCCGCGCCGACGCCTTCGACGGCATGCGCGCCCTGCTGGTCGACGACGACGCGGCGGTGCGCGCGACCACGGCGGCGATCCTGCGCAGCCTGGGATTCGAGGTGAGCCAGGCGGCGACCGGCAAGGAGGCGATCGCGGTGCTCGAGAATCCCCGGCCGATAGACGTGCTGATCACCGATGTGATCCTCGCCGGCGGCATGGCCGGGCCGGATGTCGCCGAGCGCGCGAAGAAGCTGCGCCCGGAACTGAAGGTGCTGTTCATCTCCGGCTTCGCCTCGGATTCGCTGGCGGAGCTGCGCCCGCTGCTCAGCAAGCCGTTCCGGCGCGCCGAAATGGCGGCCGAACTGGCGAAGCTGCTGCGCAGGGATCTGGCGGAAGTCTAGAAAGACGATCGCCGCTCCCGCTTCACCAGTCAGTACATCCGTGATCTGGCGAAGGGTTGCGGCGCGTTGGCCCCGATAACCGGGGCATAGCCTAAGAACCGGGACGAGCCGTCCAGGTTCCTAGAAGAGTTTGACCTCGGCGAATGCGACTGGATCGATGCCGAGGGTGCGCAGGGATTCGTCGCCGGGCCGCCTTCCCGCCTCAACGGCCGCAGCGCAGTCGCGCGCCGCCACCAGGGCCCGGAGGTAGCCCAGAACGATGCTTCCGGCGGGAGTCTCCGGCCGCGAAGCCTCTGACACATCAGGGATATAAGCCGTCATTGCCATTTCCTTTGGCGCAAGCCTCAACCCCTGACAGAAACTAATATAGGTCGGCTTGTGCGCTGCACAAGGTATATTGTGCAGCGCAATAAAAATGTCTTAACACCGTTGTGGAAAGCCGCGCCGCGCGCCGAGGGCTCAGCCAAGAACCTGGTAATGCGCCTCGGTGGGCGAACAGGCCTTGCCGTTGATCGGCAGGATGTCCTGCGGGCAGGCCGACATGGCGACGATGCAATCCATCTCCGACCGCAGCACCACGTAGTCGCCCGGCTTGGACAAGGGCTCGCCCCAGGACGTCGCCCCGTCGGGCGCCACGGGGATGTTCATCCAGAGGTTCAGCGGGCTCGGCACCTCCTGGACCTCAAGGCCCAGCTGGCGCATGGCGGCGATAAGGTTGTCGGTGCAATTGTCGTGGTATTCGGTGCAGCCGAGCAGCCCGTAGCGGTAGTCGTCGCAGGCGGCGATGATGGTGTCGTGCCGCCCCGGCGAAGTGTCCTCGACCAAGGTCAGGATCGGCCGGCGGCGGTTGGAGTGCAGGGCATCTCCCTGGCGCGGCCACAGCCGGCCAAGGGTCGGGCGCATATGCTCCATCGACATGAATTCGCGCAGGTTTTCCGCGCTGAAGCACCAGGTGTCGACCACCTGGGCGCCATGGGTGTTGATGATCTTGATCGACTGGCCCTTGGACAGGCGCTGCGCCCGCCCGTGGCGGGCGGGGATAGTCTTCAGCTCGCCGGTGGTCATACGCATCTCTCCTTCATATCGATCCATCCATCATGGCGGTGCCGGCACCTAGCCGGCAAACCCGGTCAACAGCCGGTTGCGCTCGGCCGTGAAACGCTCGTTCGGCTGCCACCGCTCAGAATCACGTGCAAGGCCGGGCACGAGGCCGTTCAGGAAATGCATTCCGAGCGGCCCTTTGTTCTTCACGGGTACGCATCCGCGCGTCTCCAGCTCGAACAGGGCGGCGACGTGCCCGGCAACACTGTCCGACACATTGACCCGCCCCGGCAGGCTGTGCTCCTCCATCAGCGCCGCGGTATTCACGGCATCGCCCCAGATATCGTAGCTGAAGCGTCTCTTGCCGATCAGGCCTGCGATCACCGGTCCGGAATGCAGGCCGATGCGAACCTCCAGCGACGGCAGGCGCGCCTTGTCACGCTGCGCCTTCATGCGCGCGACCGTCGCCTGCATCTCCAACGCCGCCAGACAGGCATCGACCGCATGCGAAGGAGCCTCCTGCGGAACGCCGGCGATTGCCAGGTAGGCGTCGCCCATGGTCTTGATGCGTTCCAGCCGGTGACGAGCGCAGATCTCGTCGAAGCTGCTGAAGTATTGGTCGAGCAGGCTGATCAGCGCCACCGGCTCCACCTGCTCGGTCAGCACTGTGAAATGCTTCATGTCGGCGAACAGGATGGTGCTCGTGCGGAAGTAGCGCGGTGGCGCCTTGCCCTGCCCCTTCAACTCTTCCGCGATGGCGCGCGGAAAGACGCCCGTCAGCAGGGTTTCCGACCGTTCCCGCTCCTGCGCCGCCTCGGCGCGCGCCTGGTCCAGTTCCACCAGCCGCCGCCGCAGCTCGAGCTGGGACAGAAGCTGGCGCGACAGGCGACGCAGCGCCTCGATCTGCTCGTGGGTCAGGTGGCGCACCTGGAAGTCCATCACGCACAGGGTGCCCAGCACATAGCCCTCTGGCGTGACCAGCGGCAGGCCGCAATAGAAGCGGAAGTGCGGCGGACCGGTAACGAAGGGCAGGTCCTTGAACCAGGGATGCTCGGTGACGTCCGGCGCGTTCACCATCTCGACGCCGCAGACCGTGCTGGTGCAAAAAGCGATCTCGCGCGGGCACTGGTTGAAGTCCGGCGGTAGGCCGTATTTGGCCTTCAGCCATAGGCGGTCATCATCCATGAAGCCGACATAAGAGACGGGGCACTGGCAGATCTGGGCGGCCAATTCGCCGATATCGCTGTAGCCAATCTCCGGTCCGCTATCGAGCAAGCCGGTCGCGCGCACAGCGGCCAAGCGATCGGTTTCGTTGTCCGGGACTGGGTAGCTCATGGCGTCGCTCCAGGGGTCGGGCCAACCCGCGTCGGCAGCACGCATTATGCGCGAATAGCGCGGCGTGGCCAGAGATCAAGCACGCCATCGCCCGTATCGATTGCATCCGGCATGCCAAAATCAATCCCCGGCATGAGTCGCGGCAACGGCCGGTTAATCATTTTCCGGTAGGCATGAAAGCGTGGCAATCCGGCATTCGACGGCAATGCAACACTTCCGATCGTCCCTGGCCTTCGCGGTATTCGCCTTGCTCTGGATTCCGGCCGGAGAGGCCCGAGCCGTTTGCGCGGAATCTTTCGGCTTTTCCCATCCCCTCCAGAAGGGAAGCGCAACCGTGACTCGGCTCATGGGATCGGCACTGAAATTCCGCAGCCCGCTCGCCATCAATACCGATGGCGCGCCCAACGCCTATCACATCGACGGCCGCCCGGGCGGCGCCCTTAATACCCTGTGCAATGCCGGGCGCGTCTTCTCGACCGAAGGCGCCTATGACGGCCACCAGGATTGCGATCGCTTCCTCGCCGATGTGAAGGCGGCGCAGGAAGATGGCTGGCATGGGCCGACGCGCATCGTCTGGCATGGCATCGTCACGCGCGACAAGACGCGGCATGAGCCGGTGGTGCAGGAATCCGGCGCCTATGCGGGCTATTTCGTCTCCGCCACGTCGCTGCAGAACAAGGCGTATAAAGAAACCGACCAGCGGCGCTATCTCGATGCCCGCGTCGTACCCTTTCTGGTCCTGCCCAAGCGTAGCGCCTTCCTCGGCGACGGCGGCGCGCGGCTCGGCGACCTCGCCTTCGTCATCGATCCGGAGACTCAGCTCTACACCTTCGCGGTGGTCGGCGATCTCGGCCCCCGCAACAAGCTCGGCGAAGCCTCCATCGCGCTGGCCGCCGCGATCAAGGGCGTCCCCATCGACCCCAGGACGGTGACCGGCCGCACCATGCGCAAGCTGGTGGTGCCGCACGATGTGGTGACTCTGGTCTTTCCCGGCGCCGCCGTCGCCGCGCCCTACGGCCCGGCCCAGATCGCCGAGGCCGGCATCGCCGCGATCCAGCGCTTCGGCGGCCTCGACCGCCTGAAGCAATGCGCGGCGCAGCGTTGACGCGGCCTCGGCCCATTGAAGCCAAAGCTTTGGTCTTGTAGGACGTTGTTCTTTATGACGGAGACGGCGATGTATCGGCTAGGCCAGTTTCTCGAGGGCTCGTGGGTGGAATACTCGCACCCGCCGGTCTTCCAGCTTATGCGAACCGACAGCAACATTGAACTGCTCAAGATCGGCGTTCCAGGCGGTGATATCGCCGTGGCCCAAGCCCTGCTCCGCTGCCTCGACGGGCCATTCTATGTTCTGTATGTGCTTGTGGTGCCGCGGGGAGAAGGAGACACCGGGCGCTACCAAAGCCCGCTCGTCGACTGGGACCAAGTGGATGCGCTGCTAAACCGGTTCCAGGACTACCTGCGCAGCGACGGGCGGTTCCATCTCTGGTTCCACGACCCCGCCGCAAGAGCGACGATCGTTTGGGATCGGCACAACATCATCTATGCCTATGGTCCGCTCGCCGAATATGAACGATGCCTGTCGGCATTGGGGTTTCAAAATGGGCTGGTCAGAATACCGGCACCTCACGAGCATCACTATCGAAATGAGTTTGACATAGATGCCCGCGCCATGCTCGCCCATTTCGACTGGCGGCATTCCGACCTGCAGCCCTCGGACGACGACTAGCTAGGCGAGCTTCCGCGCCGCCCGGCGCCGCAGCGCGTCGGCCGCCATCACCAGGATGATGCCCGGAATGAACACCACCGTCGCCATCGCCGGGTAGAGCGGCGAGGAGCCGGTGGCGATGCCGCTGAAGACGAAGGTCGGCAGGGTGCGGGTCGAGCCGGCCAGCGAGTAGGTCAGGTAGAAATTGCCCCAGCTCAGCAGGAACGAGAAGATCGCCGCCGAGAAGATGCCGGGCCACAGCAGCGGGATGGTGACGTAGCGATAGACCTCCCACGCCTTGGCGCCGCAATCCCGCGCGGCGTCCTCGAGGCTGGCATCGAAATTGAACACCTGCACGGCGACGATGATCATGGCGAATGGCGTGATGTAGACGATGTGGCCAATGATCGCCGTCACCATGCCGGTGTTGAAGTCGAGCCAGCGCCCCAGCACCGAGAACCACAACAGCAGCACCACGCCCATCAGCAATTGCGGGAAGGCCAGCGGCGCGGCGGCGAGACCGAGGAAGGCAGTCTTGCCGCGGAAGCGATAACGCACGGCGACGATCGCCGCCGCGGTGCCGAGCGCGGTGCTGAACAGCATGGCGACGATGGCGATCAGGGTGGAATTCCACAGCGCGTTGCCGGCGGCGGCATTCCTGAACAGCTCGCCGTACCAGCGCAGCGAGACGCCCTCGAAGGGCAGCGTCAGGTAGCGCCCTTCCTGGAACGAGAAGCCGATCAGGGTGAAGATCGGGATGTAGAAGAACACGAGCACGGCGGCGACGCTGCCATAGAGCAGCAGGTCGATCAGCCGGTCGGAAAGGCGGGCATTCATCGCGCCGTCCCTGCAGCGCGCAGGCTGTAGAGCCGGTTGAACAGCAGGATGCAGAACACCGCCGCGACCATGAGCACGATGGTGAGGGCGGCGCCCAGCGGCCAGTTCACCCGCGTCTCGAAGGTCTGCCGGATCAATTCCGCCGACATAGGCGACTTGCCGCCGCCCAGCACCTTGGGCTCCAGGAACACGCCGACGCTGAGCAGGAACACCAGCACGCTGCCGGTCCAGATCCCGGGGCGGCACAACGGCAGCGTCACCTCCCAGAAGGCGCGCCATTTGCTCGCCCCCGCGTCATAGGCGGCGAGGATCAGCGAGCGGTCGATGTTGTCGATCGAGAGATAGATGGTGAAGATGGTGAAGGCGAGCAGGTTGTAGACCATGCCCAGCAGCGTCGCCCAATCGCTGTAGAGAATGCCGATCAGCTCCGGTGGCAGGCCGAGCCTGGCCAGCAGGAAGTTGCCGGCGCCCTTCTGGTCCAGGAACAGCACCCAGCCGAAGGTCTTCAAGGTCGCGTCGGTCAGGAAGGCGAAGGTGATCAGCACCTTCACCTGGCCGCTCATCTCCTTCAGCCGCGTCGCCAGGGCATAGGCGACGGGCAGCGCGATCAACACGCAGAGCGCGGTGCAGAGCGCCGCCATCCACAGCGTGTGCCAGAGAATGGTCCAGTAGTGCGGCTTGGTGAAGACGTCGGTCCAGATCTTCAGCGACCAGGCCCAGTCCAGCATGAAATTCCTGGTCTCCTGGAAGGTCAGCACCAGGGTCATCAACAGCGGCACCAGGAAGAATGCCGTCTGCAAGAGGACGCTGGGCAGCGCCTTGGCCCAGAGCTCCGGCTGCGCCCAGCGGCGCGGCTCGCCTTCGTCGCCGATCATGAAGCGCCCCGCGCGCGATCGGACAGCAGGTAGATGTCCTGCTTGTGCCAGCCGAGGCGCACCCGCTCGCCGAGCCGCGCCGGCCAATGCGAGGTGCCGGGGACCTCGACCACCACCGGCTGGCCGGTGGGCGTGACCGCGCGGAACTGGATGGCGCCGCCCTTGCCGAAGGTCTCGACGATCTCCACGCCCATGGAGCAGGGATAGCCGATCGTGCCGTCGCTGATGTTGAGCAGCTCGGGTCGTACCATCAGCTTGGCCGGGCCGGTCGCGATGTCCGGCGCCGCCAGCGCGCGCGGCAGGGTGAAGTCGATGTCGCCGATCTCCTGCGAGCGGTAGCGGATATGATCCGCCGCCACCTCCATCACCAGGACCGGCAGGAGATTGGTGTCGCCGATGAAGCCGGCAACGAACGCGTCGGCCGGACGGTAGTAGATGTCGTTGGGCCGGCCGATCTGCAGCGCCTCGCCGCCGCGCATCACGCAGATGCGGTCGGCCAGCATCATCGCCTCCTCGAGATCGTGCGTCACATGCACGAAGGTCACGCCGACGCTGCGGTGCAGGCGCTTCAGCTCGGCCTGCAGCACCTTTTTAAGCTTCACGTCGAGCGCCGAGAGCGGCTCGTCGAGCAGCAGCAGCTTGGGCGCCGAGATCATCGAGCGGGCGAGCGCCACGCGCTGCTGCTCGCCGCCGGACAGCTGGCGCGGGAAGCGCGCCAGGTATTCCGGCTTCAGATGCATGAGATCGGCCATCTCGCGCACTTTGACCGCGATCGTCGCCGCCGGGTGGCCGCGCAGCTTCAGCGGGAAGCCGATGTTCTGCGCCACATTCATGTGCGGGAACAGGGCCAGCTTCTGGAACACCATGCTGGTCGGCCGCTCCGACGCCGGCACGCCGGCCATGTCGCGGCCCTCGATGGCGATGCGGCCGGAGCTCGGCTCTTCGAAGCCGGCGATCTGCTTCAGCAGCGTTGTCTTGCCGCAGCCCGACGGCCCCACCAGCGCCACGAACTCACCGCGCTCGACCCGCAGGCTGACGCCCTTCAGCGCCTGCGCGGGGCCGTAGTTCTTCTTCACGTCGACGATGTCGAGAATGGTCTCGGCCATGCCCCCCTGCTCTATCACGCTACTCAATCGTCATCCCAAGGCTTGGCCTTGGGATCCACGAGTTCATCTGCAACAACGCGGTCTCGCGCAACGAAACTCGTGGATGGCAAGGCCAAGCCTTGCCATGACGACAGAGCATGTTTGCGATGTCGGCGCCTGCTACTGCGCCGCCGCCAACTCTTCCGACCAGATCGCCAGCATGTCGTCGACATTGGGCGCGATGCGGTGCATCTCGGAATTGTCGTAGGCGTGCCACATGTAGTCGACCTCGAGGATGCTCTTCTCCTCGTCGGTGTAGAGCTCTTCCACCGACTTGTTGGTAACCACGTTGCAGGTGGTGTCGAGCAGCGACAGGATGTGGCCGCTCTCCTTGGAGACGACGTGCTTCAGCAGCTTCTGCGCCAGCTCCGGCTGGTCGGTCTCCTTGAGGATCGCCGTCGCTTCGACCCAGATGATGCCCTGCTTCAAGCCGTTCTTCGGATCCGGCACGCGGCCGACGATGTTCTTGTGGCCCTGCTTGCGGACCGCCGAGGTGAGGTAGGAGCCGGCGCCGATGCAGCCCAGGAGGGAGCCGTCAAGCAGGCCCTTCTGCGCCTGGGTGAGGTCCGCGACCAGGGTGCGGGTGTTCTTGAACATGGCGCGCAGCACCTTGCGGATCTCCTCCAGCGCGGCGCCGTCCAGTTCCTCGTACGGATTGATGCCGGCATAGAGCGCCATGGGCAGGATCGGCCAGTCGCCCCAATCCATGACGCAGATCTTGTCCTTGTTCTTGGCGTCGAACACCGGATCGTAGCTCTTCCACTCGTCCGGGTTGGTGACGTCGGTGTTGATGCAGGGGCCGACCCAGCCCCAGCGGGTGGCGACGCCGATGGTCTTGCCGTCGTGCAGCAGCGGCTCGAAGGGCGGCTTGAACTGGTCGTAGAAGGTGGCATAGACGTCGGCGTATTCGTCCGGATTGAGCTCCAGCGCGAGGCCGGCCGGTCCCATGCGGGTGATCCACGGCATGTCGCTCGACACCAGATCGACTTCGCGGCTGGCGCCTGCCTGCAGCTTGGCGAAGCCGCCGGGGGAATCCACGATCAGGTCGAAGGAGATATCGGTATCGTTCGCAGCGTTGAACGGATCGATGATGCGCGGATCGTTGTAGCCTTCCCAGCACATGTATTGCATCTGCGTGGCCGCGCGGGCCCGATTCAGCGTGCCGCCGAAGGTCGCGATGCCGGCGGCGGCCGCGGCGCTCTTCATCAGGCGGCGGCGCGTCATGCCCGCCTCGTCCAGGCCCATCGCCTTGATCTGGCGCTGATAGTATTGCGGCAGATCGCCGTACCAGGTCTTGCTCATGTCCCTCTCCGTCCCGTCGTTGTGTCGCCGGCCGGTTGCGGCGCGGCCCTAGCTTCCGCGAAAGTCTAGCAGCGGCTTTTCCGGCTGGCGATAGGAACGCATGAGACTCCTTGCCCAATGCACGTCTTGTCGCATCCCGCGACGCGCGATCGCCCTGGGCAAATCCCGGCGGGCTCGACTAAGCTGGCGCGGAACGACGATGCCCAGGATGCATCGCAACGCGGGCGAGACCAATCGAGGGACCAATGGCGAAAAGCAAGACGGCGAGCGTGCCCACCACCATGCAGGCGGCGGTCCTGCACAAGATCGGCGACAGGCTGAAGATCGAGAAGCTGCCGGTGCCCAAGCCCGGGCGCGGCGAAGTGCTGATCAGGGTCACGGCCTGCGGCGTCTGCCATTCCGACCTGCACGCCATCGACGGCGACTGGACGCCGCTCCCCAACCTGCCGCTCATCCCGGGCCACGAGGTCGCCGGCCACGTCGCGGCGCTCGGCGAGGGCGTCAGCGATCTCAAGGTCGGCGACGCAATCGGCGTGCCCTGGATGTACAGCGCCTGCGGCAAGTGCGAGTTCTGCATGGCGGGCATGGAGACCATCTGCAAGGCCGGCGAGGCGACCGGCTATTCCAAGCCCGGCGGTTATGCCGAATACATGGTGGCCGATGCCGCCTTCGTCGCGCTGCTGCCCAAGGGCGTCGATTTCTACCAGTTGGCGCCGATCCTCTGCGCCGGCGTCACCACCTATCGCGGCCTGAAGCGCACCAATGCGCGGGCCGGCCAGTGGGTCGCGGTGATCGGCATCGGCGGCCTCGGCCACATCGCCGTGCAATACGCCAAGGCGATGGGTTATCGCGTCGCCGCGGTCGATGTCGACGACGAGAAGCTGAAGCTCGCCAAGAAGCTCGGCGCCGAGGTCACGGTGAACGGCCGCACGCACAATGCGCCCCGGGTGCTGCAGGAGAAGATCGGCGGTGTCCATGGCGCCATCGTCACCGCCGTCGCGCCGCAGGCCTTCGAGCAGGCGATCGGCATGCTGCGCCCGGCGGGCACCGTCTGCTATATCGGCCTGCCCGGCGGCAAGAAGGACGAGATCCGCGCCTCGATCTCCGCCATCACCAACTGGGAATTGTCGGTGCGCGGCTCCAATGTCGGCACCCGGCTCGACCTCAACGAGGCGGTCGCCTTCGCCGCCAACGGACTGGTGACGGCGAAGATCAAGACCGCGCCGCTGACCAGGATCAACGAGATCTTCGACGAGATGCGCGCCGGCAAGATCTTAGGGCGCATGGTGCTGAAGCTGGCCTAGCCGCCATTTCATCGTCAATGCCGGCTGACGGGGCTTGTCCCGGCAATGCAAATTGGCGGCGGAGCGCGACGGAGGAACTTGGATCACCGGGTCTTCGCCGGTGATGACGGAGAAAAGACGGAAGTGTGGAGTTGCCCAATGCCCGCCCTCTCCCCCACCCAGATCGAAGCCTTCCACCGCGATGGCACCATCGCGGTGGAAGACGCGGTGACACCCGAACAACTCGCCGCCCTGCGGCGCGCGTTCGACGCCTGGTGGGAGGAAAGCCGGGCGCATGACCGCAATTACGGCGAGATGATCGACGGGCGCCCGCGCTTCGACCTGCAGATACCCGGCCACAGTCCGGAGACGCCGCTGCTGCGCCGGGTGAACTCGCCGACGGAGATCTCCGCAGCCTATCTCGACGTGGTCGCCAACAGCCGCATCCCTGACATGGTGGCCGACCTGATCGGCCCCAACGTCAAGTTCCACCACTCCAAGATCAACGCCAAACTGCCCGGCGCCAACACCGAGGTGAAGTGGCACCAGGATTTCCCCTTCACCCCGCACAGCAACGACGATCTGGTGACGGCGTTGCTCGCCATGGACGACGTCGACGAGACCAACGGCCCGCTCATCTCCGCCCTCGGCTCGCACAAGGACGGCATCGCCGAAATCTGGCATGGCGGCAAATTCACCGGCATCGCCGGCGACGAGGCCGCCCGCGCCTGGGAACGCGACGCCAAGACCTTCACCATGAAGGCCGGCAGCGTGTGCCTGATGCACACCAAGGTCGGCCACTCCTCCGCCCCCAACCGCGGCACGCGGCCGCGCCGCCTGTTCATCGCCGTCTATTCGGCGGAAGACGCCATTCCGCTGTCGCTCAATCCGCTGCCCAGCACGCACGAGGGCCTGATCGTGCGCGGCGAGCGGACGGGGCGCGTGCGCTCGATCCACTTCGAGATGAAGCTGCCGCAGCGGCCGCAGACCGGCTCGTTCTTCAACCAGCAGGTCGGCTACGACGGGTGAGCTTCGCGTCTGCTGACATTGATCGTCGGCGGCTTGGCGCTATAGTCCCGCACGTATTCCACGCGCGAGGATTGCCATGTCCGATAAACCCACCCCCATTATCCGCACCAGCGAGCTGACACCGGAGCACGGCTTCCCCTTCCGCCATCCGCTCAATCCGAATTCGCAGGCGGAGTTTCATCGTTTGAGCCGACCGACCGGGCTGCAGCGGGCGCATGTCAACCTGTTGCGCGTGCCGCCCGGGAAAGAGGCGTTCATGCTGCATCGCCATTCGGTGCAGGAGGAATGGAGCTACATCGTCTCCGGCGAGGGCGAGGCGCAGATCGGCGCGGAAAGGTTCAAGGTCGGCGCCGGCGATTTCATCGGCTTCCCGCTCGACGGCAAGGCGCACACCATCGTCAACACGGGCGCGGAGGACCTGGTCTATCTGACCGGCGGCGAGGACATGCCCACCGACATCGGCCATTTCCCCAGCATCGGCAAGATGGCGGTGTTCAAGCCGGACGGCATCGAGCTGATCGACGAGAGCGCGGGCAAGACCTACAGTTTCCAGCAATGGATCGCCGGCGACCTGAAGTAAAGCGACCCAGATGAAAAAGGGCTCCGCGCAAGCGGAACCCCTTCGTTCATCCGCGCGCCGGGACGGGGCGCGTCATCCGGAGATCGGCTAGACCGTGATGTCGAGGCGACGGTTGCCCGCGGGCGCGGTGCTCTGACGTTCCTCGGTCTCCTGCACCGCTTCGGTCTCGCGCACATCCGCTTCCGCGGCGGCGCGGCTCACCTCGCGCTGCACGGCGGCACCTTGAGCGGCGGTGCCGGCCTGCTGGACGCCGGCGCTGCGGGAGGCCTCGAAGGCCGCCGCGACACTGGCAACTTGGGTGATGTTCATGCAACCTCCCAGAGGGGAAGTGGAACCTGTGGATAAGTTGGGCCCCTCCGCCTCGCCGTTCAAGCACTATCGTTCGGGATTTTATGGGGATTTTAGGAAATATCGTTGCCGCGGCTGAACGCCGCCGCCGGGACAAATGGCTTGATTCGGCCCTCTTTTCCGCCATTTCGCATCCTGCCGCCGCGGCGCCGGGGCGCGTCTCGTGACTGCGGCAAAACGGCCGTCCGGCGGCGGGCTGCGCCTGCGCGACGTGCTGCGCGCCGACGTGCCGGCCATCTATCGTGCCCTGTCGGAAAGCCAGGGCGACGAGGACAGCTTGGTCCGCCGCACTTATCGCTTCGTGCATTGGCTGGAGCATGGCGGCAAGCGCCGGGTGCGCGCCTATCTGGTGACGCCGCTGCCGCTGTTGTGGTCCTGGGCGGAGGACACCACCTGGGCAGGGCAAATCCACAAGCGCTATCTGCGCGAATTGTGGCGCGAGCGCGGCTGGCTCGGGCGCGGCGGCCTCCTCGCCTCGCTGCTGCTCTGGCCACCGGTCGTGCTGGGGCTCATCGCGTGGTCGAGCTGGCTCAACGGCCTGGCGACGCGCCGCGCCGTTGCCAAGAGCATCACCCAGCAGGTGCTGGAACAGATCTGGTTCGCCGGGCGCTACGGCATGCTGCCGGTCTGGTACTACATGTTCGAGATGTTCGATCCCGCGCAGCAGACGAAGGCGCCGCACTACATCCATCGCTACGAGCTGAAAAGCGGGTTGCTGAACGTGCTGCGCCTGAGCGTGCCGCAGCAACGGCGCTCGCCGACGCGCAACAAGACCGCCTTCATGCGCCACTGCGCGCAGCACGGCATTCCGGTCCTCGGCAATTTGGCGCTGTTCGCCGAGGGGCGCCTGAAGGGCGGGCGCGCGCGGCAGCACGGCTTGCCGCCGCGCGACCTGTTCGTGAAGCCGACCCATGGCCGCGGCGGCGAAGGCGCCGGGCTGTGGCACTGGACCGGCGCCGGATATCAGTTGCATGACGGGCCGGTGCTGTCGGCCGAGGCGCTGACGGCGCAGCTGGCGGTATGGTCGCGCGTGCGCGGCCTGCTGGTGCAGCCCTATGCGAAGAACCACCCGGCTCTCGCCGATCTCAGCAACGGCGCGCTCTGCACCGCGCGCATCGTCACCCTGCGCAACGAGAGCGGCGGCTTCGAATCGGTCTGCGCGCTCTTCCGCATGGCGGTCGGCGGCAACCGGCTGGTCGACAATTTCCACGCCGGCGGCATTGCAGCACCCATCGACGTGGCGAGCGGCCGGCTGGGCCGCGCGACGGATTGGGGCCTGCGCCCGCGCCACGGCTGGCAGACGCATCACCCGGACACCGGCGGGGCGATCGAGGGGCGCTTTCTGCCGCTCTGGCCCGAAACCCGGGCGCTGGCCGAGCGCGCCCACGCCGCCTTCGCCGATCGCCACATCATCGGCTGGGACATGGCGATCCTGGAGGACGGCCCCCATATCGTGGAAGCCAATGGCGGCCCCGACACCGACATGCACCAGCGCGTCAGCCGCGAACCGCTGGGCGACCAGCGCTTCGGCGAATTGCTGGCGTTTCACTTGCGGCAGACGTAGAAAGCGCTCGCACTCTCAGGATAGCAGCATGACCCTTTTCGCCCGCCTGTTCCGCCCCCTCCTCACCTTCGCGCTCATGATCGGTCCCTTTGCGCTGCCGGCGGAAGCGCAGAGCGCGCAGGACAGGCTGTGGGAGGCGATCAACGGCCAGGATGTCGCCGCCTTGCGCGCCGCGGCGGCGGAGGGTGCCGACGTCAACGCGCCCAACAATGAGGGCAGGGTGCCGCTCTACCGCGCCCTCGTGCTGCAACGCCAGCCGCTGGTCGACGCGCTGCTGGAGCTCGGCGCCGACGCCAACGCCAAGGACCATCACGGCGACCCGCTGCTGATCATCGCCATGTCGGTCGGCAGCGCCGAGGGCGCGCTGGCCTTGATCAAGGCCGGCGCCGATCCCAGCGCCGTCGACACCATCGGCAAGTCGGCGCTGTATTACGCGATAGATATGCAACAGCCGGATATAGTCGCTGCGCTGGTCTCCGCCGGTGCGGATGTCAATGCGGCAAGCGATTCAGTTCGTCCTGGCGACCCAAAGTTGCCGTTGTTCCTAGCGATCAAGACGGGAATGCCCGAGATTGCGCTGCAGCTCATCACCGCAGGCGCGAACGTCAATTCGCGCGACTTGGACTTCGAGGGAGCTGGCGAGATATCACCTATCTCATATGCAGTCGCCATGAAACGACCGGAGATCATCGCCGCGTTGATTGACGCCAATGCCGACGTCAATACACCAAACAACTTAACCGCCAAGGGATATTCAACACTGCCGTTGTTCATTGCCATCAGACTTCACGACGTCGCCACCGCAAAGCAGCTGCTGGCGGCCGGCGCCGACGTCAAGGCGCGCGACGCCAAGGGCTCGGCGCCGCTGCACCGCGCGGTGCTGGTGCGGCCGGACGACCGGCTGGTGGAGATGGTGACCGCGCTGCTCGACGCCGGCGCCGAGCCGAACGCGATGCGGCCGAAGGGCGGCACGCCGCTGCACAACCTGCTGTTCGTCGGCGAGGACCTGCAGCCGGCGACGATCCAGGCGGTGGCGGTGCTGTTCCAGCGCCATGGCGGCGACCTCAACCTGCCCGCGGATTTTGACGGGGCCACGCTTCTCGACGTCGCCAGGACGAAGGGCAATCAGGCGGCAGTCGAAATCCTCACGCAACTCGGCGCAACCTGCAGGAACGCCTGCTGAACCCCGCGATCGATACCGCATTCACGATTCCGTGATCGACTGCGGCGCGCGCGGCGCTGGCTTATCGCCACCGCGCTGGTTACGTTTTGGTGCGTTCCGCATCGATTCGTTCCAGAGGGGGACCACTATGGCTGCACTCACCGCCACCGCGACCGCCTGGGCGCCGCGCGTTCTTTCGCTCCTGCGCATCGTCGCCGGCCTGCTGTTCCTGCAGCACGGCACCATCAAGTATTTCGACTTCCCGGCCGGCAGCGGCATGCACAATCCGGAGATGCCGGTGCTCTCGATGTTCGGCATCGGCGGCATCCTGGAGATCGTCGGCAGCCTGCTCCTCATCCTCGGCCTGTTCACCCGGCCGGTGGCCTTCATCCTCTCGGGCATGATGGCGGTCGCCTATTGGACCTTCCACGCGCCGGGCAGCTTCTATCCGGTGCTGAACCAGGGCGAGGCGGCGATCCTGTTCTGCTTCGTGTTCCTGTATCTGGCCTGCGCCGGCGGCGGCGTCTGGTCGGTGGACGCCAAGCGCGGCCAGGCGTAGGAGACCGAGTTCAGGCGGAGGGCGGCGCGCCGCCCTCCCCTTGCTCCGCCAGCTTCAGGCAGACGATGCGCGCGAGATTGAGCAGGAAGCGCGCGGCGATATTGGATTCCGACGCGATCAGGTCGTTCAGCACGCGCTCGCGCAACGAGATGACGCGCGCCTCCGTCACCGCCACGACATCGGCGGTGCGGTCGATGCCGAGCAGGAACGCGACCTCGCCGAACACGCTGCCGCGCGGCAGCAGCGCGATGGGTTGGCCGTCGCGCCGCACTTCGACCGCGCCGTCCAGCACCACGAAGACGCTGCGTTCGGCCATGTCCTGGCCGATGATCTTGTCGCCCGCCGCGCAGGTTATGACCGGGCTCCGTTCGATCAGGCGCGCGATCTCCTCCGGCGCCAGGCCCTGGAAGATCGAGACATGGCCGGTGGCGGCCTCGCCCAGTGCCGCGCGGATGCCGCTCCAATCCGGCGATCCCTCGGGATCGCTCAGCAGCTGCACCGGCGTCGCGGGCGGCAGCAGCGCGAGAATCCCCGGCAGCAGATCCGAGGGCCGCGGCGCGCGCGCCCGATAGAGCGGCAGCAGGCGCGAGCCGATCCGTTCCAGATGCGCGACGTCGTCGAGCACGAAGACCAGCGGCGCCAGCATGCCGGCGATCGGATCGTTGTAGGTCTTGGCATAGTTGCGGAAGCCGAGCCGGAGATAGGTGTTGATGAGGTGCGGCCGGCAATCGCAGAACAGCAGGCGGACGCCGTTGTCCAGCGCGAAGCCGAACATCTCATCGAGCATCCGCGCGGGCAGGTCGCCGTCGCGGTGGCTCGGCCTGGTCATGAAGCGGCTGGCGATCATCATGCCGGCCGGGCCGACCACGGATTCGAAATCGTCGAGGCGATAGATCGCGCGTTCCTCGGACGTGAACGCGCATTCCCCGCCCCGGTTGAATTGCAGCGTGCCGACCAGCGCGCCGCCATCCTCCGCCATCAGCAGGCGCGTCGGCCGCAGGAAGGGCTCCGCCAGCCGCCGCCCCGCATGGTCGACGCCGGGAAAGGTATAGCCCATCTCGTCCACATAAATGTCGTAGCGCAGGCGCCAGATCTGCTCGTGATCGGCGGCGCCTTCGGCGAAACGCAGTTGCGTGCTCATTGTCCCCGTCTGTCAGGCTGGTCGTCGGACCGGCGGCAATTTCCCCCGGCAGCGCGAATCCGGCCGCCTGCGTAGCCGGTGATGACGCTGCCAGACAAGTGGCAACGGAAGGGCGCGGCCAGAATGCTTTTGCACCCTGCAGGCCGGGCTTGATCACTGAGGCGGTCAAAAAAGCGAAAACCAGGTGATTCGATGGGTTTCAAGCCATTGAATCTATTGGCGTGATAAATACAGTCTATCAGAATATCACCGTTTCCGATTTGATCCGTCCCTGGGAGTGCGCATCTAATGACTGTTGGAATCGACCGCTAGCGAGAGCACGAGCCATGTCGGCGAGAAACTGGGATGCGGAAAGCGGGCGCCAGATCGTCCGCGCCCATAAACATCTGGACGGGGCCCTCTTGCCCATCCTGCACGCGCTGCAGGATCACTTCGGCTATGTCGATTCGGCGGCGGTGCCGGTCATCGCCGATGAACTCAATCTGAGCCGCGCCGAGGTGCATGGCGTCGTCACCTTCTATCACGACTTCCGTGACCACGCGCCGGGCCGGCACGTGGTGAAGATCTGCCGCGCTGAGGCCTGCCAGTCGGTCGGCGGCCGCGAGAGCGAGGCGCACGCGAAGCAGCGCCTGCACGCCGATTTCCACGAAACCAGCGCCGATGGCCGCTACACGCTGGAGCCGGTCTATTGCTTCGGCAATTGCGCCTGCGCGCCCGCCGCGATGATCGACGGCAAGCTGCACGGAAGGGTGACGCCGCAGCGCTTCGACCAGCTGATCGACGCGCTGGAGGCCAAGAGATGAGCGGGCAAATGATCACCCTCTACGTCCCCTGTGATTCCTCCGCCGTTTCCCTCGGTGCCGACGAGGTCGCGATCGCGCTCCGCAACGCCGCCGACAAGGCCAAGACCGAGGTGAAGATCGTCCGCAACGGCTCGCGCGGCCTCTACTGGCTGGAGCCGATGGTGGAGGTGGCGACGGACCAGGGCCGCATCGCCTATGGCCCGGTTTCCGAGAACGACGTGGCCGGATTGTTCGCCGCCTTGATCAAAGGCGCTGATCACAAGCTGCGCCTCGGCATGCCGGAAGAGCTTCCCTATCTCAAGAACCAGGAGCGCCTGACCTTCGCCCGCTGCGGCATCACCGATCCGCTGTCGATCGAGGATTACATCGCCCATGGCGGCTATCAGGGCCTGACCAACGCGCTGAAAATGAGCGGCGCCGACATCGTCGCGGCAGTCACCGAATCCGGCCTGCGCGGCCGCGGCGGCGCCGGCTTCCCGACCGGCATCAAGTGGAAGACGGTGCTGGGCGCCAGCGCCGAGCAGAAATACATCGTCTGCAACGCCGACGAGGGCGACAGCGGCACCTTCGCCGACCGCATGCTGATGGAGGGCGATCCCTTCCTGCTGATCGAGGGCATGACCATCGCCGGCCTGGCGGTGGGCGCCGCCAAGGGCTTCGTCTATATCCGCAGCGAATACCCGCACGCCTTCGCGCAGATGAGCCGCGCCATCGAAATCGCCCAGGCGAAGGGCTATCTCGGCGACAATGTGCGCACCAGCGGCAAGGCGTTCCACCTGGAATTGCGGCTGGGTGCCGGGGCTTATATCTGTGGCGAGGAAACCTCGCTGCTCGACAGCCTGGAAGGCAAGCGCGGCATGGTGCGGGCGAAGCCGCCGCTCCCCGCCCTCCAGGGCCTGTTCGGCAAGCCGACCGTGGTCAACAACGTTCTGAGCTTCGCCGCCGTGCCGACCGTGCTCGACAAGGGTGCCGCCTTCTACAAGAACTACGGCATGGGCCGTTCGCGCGGCACCATGCCGTTCCAGCTCGCCGGCAACGTCAAGCAAGGCGGTTTGGTCGAGAAGGCCTTCGGCCTCACCATCCGCCAGGCGATCGAGGATTTCGGCGGCGGCACGGCGAATGGCCGGCCGGTGCGGGCGGTG
>JAEUKU010000029.1 GCA_016794075.1 Rhodospirillaceae bacterium | reverse complement strand
ATGCCCCACGACGACGTACCAGCCCTCGACATAGGGCACCGGCGAGGACTCGCAGCCATCGGCGTAGGGGCGCAGGGACAACTCGATCATGCCCAGCAGCGCGCCATCGGAGGCTGCCGCGACAAACGCGGCGGCGAGCATAGTGGCCGGCGTCTCCCCCGAAAGAAAGGCCAGCGCCTCATCCGCCAACGCGCCGG
Organism: Rhodospirillaceae bacterium; assembly: GCA_016794075.1. GTDB lineage: Bacteria > Pseudomonadota > Alphaproteobacteria > Dongiales > Dongiaceae > Dongia_A. The sequence continues at coordinate 3,063 of JAEUKU010000029.1, read as the reverse complement.
CATCCGAGTCCGGCCACAGTGCATGACGCATGGCGGCCCAAGCGGTGGCATCGGCGGCGGCGGCGGGTCTGATCTGCATGGAAGCAGCTTGCACGGAGAGCACCAGGCGCTGCAACTGCCCCCACCCCACCTCCCCCGTCCCGGGGGAGGAAGCACGATCCCCTCCCCCAAGCTTGGGGGAGGGTCAGGGAGGGGGTTGGGTGCAGCGCGCGATGCGCGACTACACCCGCTCCGCCAGCCAGATGGCGAGCCTTGAGCCGGCCTTGATGGCGCCGGTCAGCAGCGGATAGGCGGCGGCTTCCTCGGCGCCGTGGGCGAGGCCGGTGTCGCGGTGCTGCGCCTCCTCGGCGCGGAACTTGTCGATCTTGGCCTTGAGCGGGGCCTCGTCCTGGCCGAGCCGTTCCGATTGCTGGCGGTAATGCTCGTCGATCACTTCCTCGACCGCGACGGTGCAGGCCATCGCCGCCTTCGGCCCCATCAGCGCCGTGGCGGCGCCGAGCGCGAAGCCGGCGACGTTCCAGACCGGGTGCAGGACGCTGGGCCGGGCGCGGCGCTCGACCATCAGCTTCTCGAAGGCCTTCAGGTGCTCGAGCTCCTGGGCGTACATGTGCTCGATGACATGCGCCTCGGGCTTGCCGCGCAGGATGGCCAGCTGGCCCTCGTAGATGCGCTTGGCGCCGAATTCGCCGGCGTGGTCGACGCGTATGATGCGGTCGATCAGCTGGTCCTTGGTCAGGTCGCCGGGCAATCGCTCGCCGGCGGTTTCCTTCGGTTCTTCGCTCACGCCGCTCGGCTCCTCAGCGCGCCGCGGAAGACGAAGATCGCCAGCGCCAGCGCGTAGAGCAGATTGTAGCCCGCCATGGAGATGCCGAACAGGGTCCAGGCCGGCTCGTCGCAGCGCACGATGGGGGCGTTCTCGATGGCGTTCGCGAAATCCTCGGCGCTCATCCCGGCACCGATCTGGCCGGTGCAGGTATCGAGCCCCTTCCACCATTGCTGCTCCACCCCGACATGGAACAGGGCGACGCCGGCGGTGGCGAGGAAAGCCAGGCCCAGCAGCCACAGCGCCAGGGTCCGCCGCGAGGTGCGCGCCGGCTGCAGGATGGCGAGGATGCCGAGCGCGATCGCCGCCCAATAGCCGTAGCGCTGCCAGTAGCACAGCTCACAGGGCGCCAGGCCGAAGCCGTATTGCGCGATCCAGGCAATGCAGAGTGCGGCTAAGGCGCCGCCAGTGGCGAGCCAGGGAACGGAGGAAGCCGGGAAAAGCGGCTGGCGGGCGGGCATGGCGAATCGCTCAAACGACATATTTGATGACGATAAAGCCGCCCACCAGGGCGACAACAAACAAGGTCGTGACCAGGGTCAGGCGCTTTTCGATGAAAGCCCGGATCGGCTCGCCGAACCAATAGAGCAAGGCGGCGACCAGGAAGAAGCGAGCGCCGCGGGTGGCGATGGAGGCGGCGATGAAGACCGGCAGGCTGAACTCGGCCACACCGGAGGCGATGGTGACGATCTTGTAGGGGATCGGCGTCATGCCCTTGATCAGGATCACCCACAACCCGTACTGGTCGAACATCGCCTGGAACTCGGCCATGCCGTTTTCCATGTGATAGGCGGCGATGATCCACTGCCCCACCGTCTGGTGCAGGGCGTGCCCGATGTAGTAGCCGAGCATCCCACCCAGCACCGAGGCGACCGTGCAAACCCCGGCGATCGCCCAGGCGCGCCGCCGGTCGGCCAGCACCATCGGCACCAGCATCACGTCCGGCGGGATAGGGAAGAACGAGCTCTCGGCAAAGCTCACCCCCGCCAGCCACCAGATGGCCTTGGGGTGGCGGGCCTTTTCCATGGTCCAGTTGTAGAGGGGGCGAAGCAAAGGGAGGCACCGGGCTGGGAATATCGGGTGCCTGTGTAGCAACAGGGGCCGGCGACCGCAAATCGGTCGCCGGGCCGGGGGCTGGGCTCAATGCAGCGTCAGCAGGTCCTGAGCGTTGCGCCATTGCGGCGGGCGGATCATGTCGACGCTCGCCACCTTCACCGAATGCAGCCTGCCGTCCAGGTTGCTGGACCAGAAGTCGAGGAACTTGCGCAAGCTCGGGAATTGCGGGGCGAGGTCGTAATCCTGCCAGAGATAGGTTTGCAGCAGGGAGGGATGATCCGGCATGTGATACAGGATCTCCGCCGTCGTCAGCCTGTATTGCTTCAGTTGCAGCACCAAACCAGCCATTCGGCACCTCGTGTCGTTTCCAACGACGGGGCCTCCCGGCAGGTTCCAGAGCGGCAGGTTCCAGATCAGCCGGGCAAACCCACGCCGACTCACGATAATCGAAGGCTAAAACAAATTCCTTAACAAAAGTGAAAAGCTTTCGCGATTCCAATGGCTTATCACTCAGGAACTCCGAGTGCTGCCAGCCCGGCGCAGATTCCGGCCGCGCCACCTCTTGACGGACCGCCCAGGGCGTCCTAAATCGCTGGCACTCACGGGCGGGGAGTGCTAACAGGGCGCCTCCGCCCGGTCGGGTTCCAAAGGGAAGCGACCAAAAACTCAAAGACAATCGGAGGGTTTCCATGAAATTCCGCCCGCTCCATGACCGCGTGCTGGTCCGCCGCGTCGAGCAAGTCGAGAAGACTGCCGGGGGCATCATCATTCCGGACACCGCCAAGGAAAAGCCGCAGGAAGGCGAAGTGATCGCCGCCGGCGCCGGCATCAAGGGCGAGGATGGCAAGATCACCCCGCTCGACGTGAAGGCGGGCGACCGCATCCTGTTCGGCAAGTGGTCGGGCACCGAAGTGCGCGTCGATGGCGAGGATCTCCTGATCATGAAGGAGAGCGACATCCTCGGCATCATCGAGGGCGCCAGCGCCGCCAAGAAGAAGGTCGCGTAATCCACGCGGCCTTTTGCGTTTCTGATCGATAGACATTCAACTGGAGGCACTCAGCTATGCCAGCCAAAGACGTTCGTTTTTCCGGTGACGCCCGCGACCGCATGCTGCGCGGCGTCGACATCCTCGCCAACGCGGTGAAGGTCACCCTGGGCCCGAAGGGCCGCAACGTGGTGATCG